>JAISGW010000209.1 GCA_031262895.1 Tannerella sp.
CTTCGGCTGCCCCCGCCTCGGCCAGCCTGTGACGGAAACGCAGCGTCAAGGCGTGGCGGTTGGCAATCTCCTTGCCCAAGGCGCGCAGCCCCAGGCAGGTCAACTTCAAAGACAAGTCGGCGCCGATGGGCCAGGAGCCTTTCTTGCGCTGCGTGGCGCAAAGGTAGGCGCAGGCTTTGTCCACCATTTCATGGGAACCATAACCGGTTAGGCAAAGGCTGAGTACCGCAAGGGCCGTCATGGGCACCGAGGCGGAAAAGCCGCCGTCGGTTGCCTGCAATTTTTGCAGGCGTTCCAGCAAGGAGGGCGTGAAGGATTTTGGCGACGAAAAAAAGAAAGACCTGCATCTCTCCGCACAAAAGAGGTCTTCCGAGGCCCACGCGGGAGCCAGATAGCCTGCCGTCAACCCATGCGGTTTAGAGAAACGGCGCGGCCGGCAATCTCTTTCCGGAAGCAGACCGCACACGAAGCAAAAAAGAAGGACGGCCTCCGCGAAGCTCGGTTCGGCCCTATAATGCGTGCGTATCGCTCCGGCAAGCTTTTGCTCGAAATTCCCGCCCAAGGCTTTCAGCAAATAATCACGCGAAGACAGTGATGGCCGGTCAAGCAGTTGCAAGGCCGCATAGGCAAACAAAGTGGATACCCAACTGGAACAACTGGTCGGGCTGTCTCCCCAGCTGCCGTCGTCCCGACGACAGCCTTCAAGCCAAATCGCTCCCTGTCCTATCTGCGAAGCGTAGGTTTCCTTGCCGGCCAAGTGCAAGGCTACCACGGCTGCCCCGACGGCTAACGCGCTTGGCGACGCATGTCCCTTCCATCCGCCTTCGGACATTTCTTTTCCACGGAGATAAGACTCCATGTCGGCGACCATGCCTTCCACTTCTTTGCTGTCCATATAATTAATGTATAGTTATCACAGAGTTCTCACCTATTTTTCGGCCTTCTTACTATCAAACAGTTGCGAAAGTAGTCGTTTTTTTGTTTATCGTATTGCCAAATATGCATAAAAAAGTTTTCCATTTTCCTCCGCATCGTCTGCCACCCACCGAAAAAATCTGGAACATTTTTTCAAAAACATGGAACTTTTACCTTGTAAATGTGGAACTTTTGCGCGCAAAAGTTCCACATTTTTTTTGAAAGGCACAGCTTTCTTCTTTATGCGATGTTCTCCCGCAGCCTGGCGAAGTAGGCACGCAAGGCGGCCGTATCCTTTTGCCCGACCATGTCCTGCAATTTGGAAAGTTCCTCTTGGATGCGGGCAATCTGGCGGGGCGTGCGGGGATTGAAGAGTATCTCCGTGAGGAGGAAGTCGTCTTCCGAAAGCAGGCCGCGCGCCGTGGCGAGGTGTCGTTTGAAGGTGGTGCCCGGGGCGTCTTGGTGTTTCATGGTGGCGGCAAAGACCAGCGAGGAGGTGAAAGGAATGCCTAAGGAATAGGCCACCACGCGGTCGTGCTCTTCAAAGGAATATTCGCAGATGTGCAATTTGAGTTTTTCGTATATGTCCTTGAAGAAGATGCGGCCCAAGTGGTCGCTTTCGGTGATGAGTATGGCATTTTCGCTTTCTAAGTTGCCGAGGTTGGCAAAGGTGGGGCCGAACATCGGGTGCGAGGAAGCGAAGGGGAAGCCCGTGGAGGCATAGAAATCGCGAAGGCCGGTTTTCACCGAGGCGATGTCGGAAAGGATGCACTTGGGCGGCAAATAAGGGATAACGGAGCGGAAGGCATCGAGCGTGTGGTTGAGCGTCACGCAATTGATGACCAGTTCGGGAGCAAAAGCCTCTACCTCTTCCGGCCGCTGCATCCGCAGGGCGTTGTAGATGAAGCGGAGCCGTTTAGGCTCGTTTTCGAGCACGGCCAGTTCGTGTTCGAAGCTTAACAGATCGGTGAAAAAGGCGCCCATCTTTCCGGCACCCATAACTAATATTTTCATCAACTTTCAACTTTCAATTGTTTTTCGTCTCCCATGATGATCATCTGTTGGCGGACGGATTCCTCGTGTACGGCTTCCAACATCTTTTTGACGAAGTCGGTCGAGAGGTCCATTTCTTCCCCCATGGCGGAACGGTTTTCAAGGATTTCATCGTAGCGGGGCGTTTGCAGTATGGGCATGTTGTGCTCTTTCTTGTAGACGCCTATTTCGCGGGATACACGCATGCGTTTGGCCAGTAATTCGAGCATCTGTTCGTCGATGCCGTCAATCTGGCGGCGCAGTTCGGCCAGGTTCTCGGTAGTTTGTACCTCGTTGCGGATGACCAGCAGGTGGAGCACGTAATCCAGTACGTCGGGAGTAATTTGCTGGTCTTTGTCGGAAAGGGCACTGTCAGGGTCGCAATGCGATTCGATGATGAGGCCGTCAAAGGAAAGGTCCATGGCTTGTTGCGAAAGGGGGGCGATGAGTTCGCGTTTGCCGCCGATATGGCTGGGGTCGCAGAAGATGGGCAGCCGAGGCAGGCGCCGGCGCAGTTCGATAGGGATATGCCAGAGCGGCTGGTTCCGGTAAATCTTCTTGTCGTAGGAACTGAATCCGCGGTGTATGGCTCCCAATCGGCGCAGGCCGGCATTGTAGAGGCGTTCGAGTGCGCCTATCCAAAGTTCCAGGTCGGGGTTGACGGGGTTCTTGACCAGAACCGGGATGTTCGTGCCGTGCAAGGCGTCAGCAATCTCTTGCACGGCGAAGGGGTTGACCGTGGTGCGGGCGCCTATCCATAGGATGTCGATCCCGGCTTTCAATGCCTCGAATACATGTTCGCGTGTAGCCACTTCTGTGGCCACGTACATGCCCGTTTCCTTTTTCACTCTTTTGAGCCAGGGCAGCCCCCTCGTGCCCACGCCCTCGAAACCTCCCGGCTTGGTGCGGGGTTTCCAAATGCCCGCCCTGAAGATTTTGATTCCTTTCGAGGCAATACTGCGCGCCGTATCCATGACCTGTTCTTCTGTTTCCGCGCTACAGGGACCGGTGATGACGACCGGCCGTTCAAGACTCACGCCCGGCAAGTCGAGCGGTTCAAATTGCATTTCCATAATCTTTGAATTTACTGTTTTGATAACTTTGCTTTTTATTTGCTGGAAACAAAAAAGTCCCGCCGTTACCGGCAGGACTTTCAATGCTTCACTATGAATATTATTCTTATGTTTCGCTTCACATATAAACTCCTGCCTTTACCTCGTCGAAGTAAAAGTAATAGTAATAATATGTAAAGCTAAATCG
>JAISGW010000216.1 GCA_031262895.1 Tannerella sp.
ACATTGACGCCAGCTACCACAATACCTACATCCGCTACTACGGTGTACTGAATCCCTCGGAAATCGGCTATTCCAAGACCGACGGCCTGACCTACCGCCAGCGCATCAGCATCCGCAAACGATACAGCGACCAGCAGCAATTAGCCTTTGTGCCCGACCTGAGCGTAGCCACCCGGCGCAAGGAAATCTTCATCAGAGGCATAGGCAGTTGGGAATACCGGCCCGCACGCCTCGGCCTCTTCTCCTTCTCCGCCGGCAACGGCAACCAGAGCTACCCCGCTGGCATGCAGAAGGCCATAGCAGAACTGGCCGGTGACAGCGCCAAGCTTGATGCCCTGCCTTACTTCCGCCATTACTACGCTGAGCTGAAAAATCAAATCGAACTCACCAACGGCCTGCTGCTGACGGCCAGCGCCACCTACAACCTGCGCCAGCCATCCCGGCACGCGCGCAACTTAGAGGCCGCGGGAGAGGACGCCGCTCAGCTCATCAACAGCAAGTACAACGACTTCACCGTCTCCGTAGGCTTCTCTTACACGCCGCGGCAATATTACCGGATGGACGGGCGGCAAAAAATCGTCCTCTATTCGCGCTATCCGACCTTCTCCTTCGAATTTGCCAGAGCCATCCCCCGGCTCTGGGACGCCAAAGGCAATTACGGCCGCCTTGAGGCCGACGTGCACCAAAGCCTGCGCCTCGGCGAACTGCAAAAACTCAACTACCACCTGAGCGCAGGCCTGTACACTTCCAAGAAGTCGGCTTACTTCGCCGAGTTCCGCTATTTCGCCAAGAACAATTTCCCCGACACCTGGAGCGATCATATCGGCGGCGTCTTCAATCTCCTCGACCGGCAATGGTTTTACGCCTCCGACCGTTATGCCCAAGTACATCTCCTGTATGAAAGCCGCTTCCTGTTGCTGCGGCTCTTCCCCAAAGCGGCTTCCAAATACGTACTGGCCGAACGCCTTTATTTCAGTCAGCTTTGGACGCCCGCCCTCCCTTCCTACACGGAAATCGGCTACGGCATAGGTAACCATATCTTCAACATAGCCGCTTTCGCCGCCTTCCGCAAGCAGCGTTACAACGGCATCGGCCTGAAATTTGCCTTCGAATTGTTCCGATAGGATTTTCTTTCAACAGCGACACATTTTGGAATTGTCTTCCATCCGGTATAGCGAAGAAAAGGGCTGTGTCATATAAAAACGACACAGCCCCAAGCATAAGGGAAGAAGTTTTCGTTTAGAACTTCAAGGTCTTTTCCAAGCAGCCGCCTGCAGCCAGATTCGTGGCCGAAGGTTGCCCGCCACCGAGAGAGAGCACGACATCGCCCTGCATGGGGATGCTATGCCCGCCCTTGTCCACGACGGTCAGCGCCGCAGGTTCCAAGGTGAAGGAAACCGGCAGGCTCTGGCCCGCTGCCAGGTGGAGACGCCGGAAGCCCTTCAGGGCGCGGATAGGCGTGAGGAAATCGCGCTTGTTGGAGAGGTAGAGTTCGACCACCTCGTCGCCCGCGCGTTTGCCGGTGTTGGTCAGGGTTACTTTTACCTGCAACTTGCCGTCGGCCGTTTTTTCAGCCGAGAGATTGCTGTATTTAAAAGTAGTGTAGCTCAATCCGTAGCCGAAGGGATAGACCGGTGTCCCCTTGAAATAACGGTAGGTGCGGTTGTCCATGCTGTAGTCTTCAAAATCGGGAAGGTCGGCTACGCTGCGGTAGAAGGTAACCGGCAGGCGTCCGGCGGGGTTATAGTCGCCCGTGAGCACGTCGGCAATGGCTTCGCCGCCCGCTTCACCGCCGTACCAGGCTTCCAGAATGGCGGGGATATTCTTCGATTCCCATTCCAAGCCGATGGCACTGCCCGACATGAGGACGAAGACGACGGGCTTGCCGGTGGCCTTCAAGGCGCGGAGCATCTCTTCCTGTACGGCCGGCAGGGCAATGTCGGTACGGTCGCCGCCCTTAAAGCCCTTGATTTGCACGTTCATCTCCTCGCCTTCGAGACGGGAGGAAATGCCGCCGGCATAGATAATCAGGTCGGCGTCTTTCACCCGGGCAGCCGTAGCGGCCGGATCGGCTTTGGTCAGCGTGCCGTAGTCGAAGACGATTTCGCCGTTCTCGCCGTATTGGCGGTAACGGATTTCCAGCTTGTAGCTTTTCCCCTTCTCGGCTTTGAGCGGGTAATAGGCATCGCTGGGCGCCGCGCTTTTCTGCAGGACACCGTCAATGTAAAATTCGGAACGGTTGCCGCGGAGGGCGAAGCAGACATCGCCCGATTCCTTGGGCGTGAAGAGAGTCGTGAAGCGGACGCCCAAACGGCGGGCAATGACGGAGTCGATAACCGTTTCCGAATCACCCCAATGGTGGTCAATCCGGCTTTCCACGCGTGAAGCGGCCACAGGGCCTTCCAGTTTCATGTTCTGGAAATAGTCGGCCTTGAAGCCGGGCTTGCCGCCGGTCGTGAAGAGGGAGGCGTCGTAATGGGAATTGAAGACGCAGTTGTCGGTCAGATTGACACCGCGTTCGTAGGTGATTTGCGCCCGATTGCCCACCTTGGCGCGCAAACCTTCGAGCAGGGAAATCACATGCGAAGGCGTACCGTGGTAATTGGCCAACATGACGTCGCGGTCGTCTCCGTGAGGGCCTACGAGGGCTATTTTCTTCACCTTGGAGAAGTCGATGGGCAACACGTTCCCCTCGTTACGCAGCAGCACCATGGATTCTTGTGCCATCTTCAACGCCTGAGCCTTATGTGCAGGCGTTTCGAGGCTGTCGAGCGGCGTATTGGCGAAGGGGACACGGTCTTGCGGATCGAACTGGCCGAGGCGGAAACGTATCTTGAAGAGGCGTTTGAGCGAGACGTCGAGCTGCTTTTCGGTTATCAGGCCGGTGCCTATGGCGTCGACCAGCGCCTTGTAGGAGCTACCGCATTCGCAGTCGGTAGAGTGCTCCACGGCGTCGGCCGAGGCCGTGGCGGCATTGGGGCTGGTTTTATGTGTGCGGTAGAAGTCGTCAATGGCTCCGCAGTCGGAGGTGACGTATCCGGAGAACTTCCACTGGTTACGCAGGATGTCGTTCATCAGCAAGTCGCTGCCGCAGCAGGGCTGCCCGTAAATGGCGTTGTAGGCGCACATCACGCCGGAGACGTGGGCGTCAAGCACCAAGTGTTGGAAGGCGGGCAGGTAGGTGTCCCAAAGGTCATGGTTGCTGACCACGGCGTTATAGGTGTGGCGGCTCCATTCCGGCCCGCTATGCACGCCGTAATGTTTGGCGCAGGCCGAGGCCTTCAGGTAGAAGGTGTCCGTCCCTTGTATGCCTTCTACAAACTGGGTGCCGAGGGTAGCCGTCAAGAAGGGGTCTTCGCCGTAAGTCTCCTGTCCGCGTCCCCAACGCGGGTCGCGGAAGATATTGATGTTCGGACTCCAATAGGTCAAGCCCCGATAGATACTATTGCCGTGGTGCTTGAGGAGGGCGTCATGGTAGACGGCCCTCCCTTCGGTGGAGATTTGGTCGCCCACGATACGGAAGCCTGCGGCATCCCAGCTGGCAGCCATACCTATGGCCTGGGGATAGGAAGTGGTGCGGTAGGAACTGCGGGCTACACCGTGCAGCGCCTCGCTCCACCAGTTGTAAGCGGGAATGCCCAGCCGCGGAATGGCGGGGGCATTGTTCATCATCTGTGAAATCTTTTCTTCGATGCTCAGACGGCCCACCACGTCGTTCACGCGCTCGTCAACCGGCAAGTTGGGATTCTGGAAGGCATACTTATAGGCCGGCTTCTGATGGCAAGCCGTCAAGGCCAGCAACAGGCCGAGAAGGGGGATAGTTACTTTTTTCATGTGTCTCTCTTTTGTGTTAATATGGGTTTATTTTCCCTGCAAATTTAAGCAAAAAGAGGAGAGACGTATGGACAACGTCTCCCCTCTTTTTCGATTATGGTCGTTTCTTACAAGCCTTTGCCGTGGCAATTCTTGTATTTCTTGCCGCTGCCGCAGGGACAGGGGTCGTTGCGGCCTACATGTTTCTCTGCGTGGACGGGCATCTGCGGCTGCGGGGGCTGAGGTCCTGTCGGCGCCTGGGACGGCGTCTCGCTGCGGCCCGTACGGTAACGGCTCATGTCTTGCTTGCGTTCCTGTTCGGCCCGCTGCACGGCCGCGCGCCGCGCCTGTTCCTCGGCGGCCATGTCCGGCGGGGCGACGGGTATCTGGCCGCGCATCAGGATGCTGGCTGCCTTGCGGTTCATCGTGTCAACCATCGTCTTGAACAGGTTGTACGATTCCAACTTGTAAATCAAAAGCGGGTCTTTGTTCTCGTAGCTGGCATTTTGCACGGACTGGCGCAACTCGTCCATCTCACGCAAATGTTCCTTCCAGGCATCATCGATGGTATGCAACAGGATAGCCTTCTGGAACGAACGGGCAATGGCCTTGCTCTCCGTCTCGTAGGCTTCCTTCAGATTGCAGGATATATTGTACATCCGCTTGCCGTCGGTGATGGGGATGAGGATGTTTTCGTACATGGAACCCTGGTTCTCGTAGACTTGTTTGATGACGGGATTGGCCACCTGCGCCAGACGCTCCATGCGGCGCTTAAACAGCTTCAAGGCCGCATCGTAAAGTGCGTCGTCCAGCTTGGCCGACTTCTCATCGTTGAAAGTCTGTTCGTCGAAGGGGCTTTCCATGGCGAAGGTGCGGAAGAGTTCCATCTTGAAAGCTTCGAAGTCTTCGCTTTCGGCATATTGTTCTACAATGGCGGAAGCATTGTCGTAGAGGGTGTGCACGACGTCCAAACCGATGCGTTCGCCGATAAGGGCATGGTGGCGCCGCGTATAGATGACTTTGCGCTGGATGTTCATCACGTCGTCGAATTCGAGGAGGCGCTTACGGATGCCGAAGTTATTTTCCTCTACCTTCTTTTGGGCACGCTCTACAGATTTGCTGAGCATGTTGTGCTCAAGCACTTCCCCTTCCTTGAAGCCCATGCGGTCCATCAGGCCGGCGATGCGTTCGGAGGCGAAGAGGCGCATGAGGTTGTCTTCGAGGGAGACGAAGAAGACGGAGGAACCCGGGTCGCCCTGGCGTCCGGCACGACCTCTGAGCTGACGATCCACACGTCGGCTTTCATGCCGTTCAGTGCCGATGATAGCCAAGCCGCCGGCTGCCCGTACCTCGGGCGAGAGTTTGATGTCGGTACCACGGCCGGCCATGTTGGTGGCGATGGTAACGGTGCCGCTCTGTCCGGCCTGGGCAACGATTTCCGCTTCCTTCTGGTGCAGCTTCGCGTTCAAAACGTTATGCTTGATATGCCGCATGGTCAACATGCGGCTCAGCAACTCAGAGATTTCCACGGAAGTGGTGCCTACCAGCACGGGGCGCCCAGCTTCCACCATGCGGTTGATTTCTTCAATGACGGCATTGTACTTCTCGCGCTTGGTCTTGTAGATGCGGTCGTTCATATCGACACGGATGACGGGGCGGTTGGTTGGGATAACCACGACGTCCAACTTGTAGATGTCCCAGAACTCGCCGGCTTCCGTTTCGGCCGTACCGGTCATGCCGGCCAGCTTGTGGTACATGCGGAAGTAATTCTGCAGGGTGATGGTGGCGAAGGTCTGCGTAGCGGCCTGTACCTGGACACGCTCCTTGGCTTCAATCGCCTGATGCAGCCCGTCCGAATAGCGGCGACCTTCCATGATGCGGCCGGTCTGTTCGTCGACTATCATCACCTTGTTGTCTATGACCACGTACTCGTCGTCCTTGTCGAAAAGCGTGTAGGCTTTCAGTAACTGGTTGATGGTGTGCACGCGCTCGCTCTTGATGGAATAGTTGGCCAGCAACTCGTCCTTCTTGGCTTGCTTCTCTTCTTCGGTACCCTCCATGTTGCCCACTTGCGAAAGCTCGAAAGTAATATCGGGGAGCACGAAGAACTGGGGGTCGTCCGATTTGCCGGTGAGCAGGTCAATGCCCTTATCCGTCAGCTCAATGGTGTTGTTCTTTTCGTCAATGACATAATAGAGGTCGTCGGTAACCAGGTGCATTTGTCGCATGTTATCGGCCATGTAAAAATTCTCGGTCTTCTGCATCTGCGCCTTGATACCCGGCTCGGAAAGATATTTGATGAGTGGCTTGTATTTGGGATTCCCCTTGAAAGAACGGTACAGCAGCAGGCTGCCTTCCTCGGCCACCTTGGAGTCGCTGTCGGCCATTTTCTGTTTGGCCTCGGTAAGCAGCTTGTTGGTCAGCGCTTTTTGGGCGTTCACGACGATTTCCACATTCGGACGGAACTCCTCGAAGAGCTGCTCTTCGCCGCGCGGCACAGGGCCGGAAATGATGAGCGGGGTACGGGCGTCGTCAATGAGCACGGAGTCAACCTCGTCGACAATGGCGTAATTGTGCATGCGTTGCACGAGGTCATTGGGGCTGACGGCCATGTTGTCACGCAGGTAGTCGAAACCGAATTCGTTGTTCGTACCGAAAGTAATGTCGGCATTGTAGGCCTTGCGGCGGGCATCGGAGTTAGGCTGGTGCTTGTCAATGCAGTCGACAGACAAACCGTGGAACATATAAAGGGGTCCCATCCATTCGGAGTCACGTTTGGACAGGTAATCGTTCACGGTAACCACATGTACACCGTTGCCGGTTAAGGCGTTCAGGAAAACGGGCAGGGTAGCCACCAAGGTCTTGCCTTCGCCGGTAGCCATTTCGGCGATGTAACCCCTGACACGCTTGGAGAGGTTGAAGTCGTCCGAATCCTTGTCGTATTTCTTGGGACTGGGGTTATGGAGCACGACGCCGCCCATAAGCTGCACGTCGAAATGTATCATATCCCAAGTGATTTCATTGCCGCCGGCCTTCCAGTGGTTCTGATAAATGGCTTTGTCGCCTTCGATACGTACGAAATCATGCGAAGTGGCCAGATCCCGGTCAAAGTCGGTAGCCGTAACGACGATTTCCGCGTTTTCCACGAAGCGGCGCGCCGTATCCTTCATAATGGCAAAGGCCTCCGGCAGGGCGTCGTCAAGCACGTGCTCCTGTGTCTGGAGCATGTCCTTTTCTATCTCGTCAATTTCGGCCCACACGCTTTCGCGCGCTTCCAGCTCAAGCGTCTCTATGCCCGACTTGAGTTCGTTTATCTTGTTCTGCTGTTCGGCGACGGAGTCCTTCACACGTTGGCGAATGGCCGCGGTACGGGCGCGGAGTTCGTCATTCGACAAGGCGGAAATTTGCGGGTACACCTCTTTTATCTTATCCACGTAAGGGATGATTTCACGCAAATCACGCTGCGACTTGTTGCCGAACAGCTTGGTCATAAATTCGTTGAATCCCATATATCTTTTAATTGAAAATTAAAAATTGAAAGTTGAAAATCGAAAACACTTCTCCTTATCGGAGTTCTTCTATCGGTAATGCGGAAGAAGCGTTTGGCGGGCGTATGCGGAGGATGTGCGTGACGGTAGGCGCCACTTCCGTAGCCTTTACCTCGCGGTAGATGTGGCGGGGTTTCAGGCCATCGCCCATGAATATCAATGGGGTGAGCACGGCTTGGTTGTACTGGAGTTCTGGCTGTTCACCTCTGATTTCGTTGTTAACGCGCCAGCCCGGCCGAAGTTCGATAATCAAGTCACCCCTACCCTGCGGATGGGTTCCCGTAAAAAGTCGGGCATTGCCTGCGTACCAGTTTCCTGTTCGTAAGTCGTGGTCGGTAACGACGGCCTGCACGCCGGCAAATTCGCCGACGAAAGCGGCCGCCTTGGCCTCCACCTCGGCCAACGAAAGCCCGGCATCTTCGATGACTTTCCTATCAAGAAATATCTGGCCGTCATAATAACCTTTCACCCAACTCTTCTGCCCGTAAACCTGCATCAGATACATGTTCAGCAGCGCCGTGCAGCGTTTGGGATAGAAATCGCCGCCGGCCAAGGGCATCCCGCCGACTTGTTGCGCCTCTTCGGTGCTGCGGTAACCGGTGCCGGTGAAGACAACGAGCGTATTGGCCAAGCCCACTTTGCGGTCGAGGGCGGTCAGGAGCTGTTCAATGCAGCGGTCCAAGCGGCAATAGGTGTCTTGTATTTCTAAAGTATAATCATCCTTGGCGCGGAGTTTGAAATGGCCCGCATAATAGGTGATAGCCAAGAGGTCCGGGCAGGAACGTGTGCCGAAGCCCGCATAATTGATGAATTGCATGGCCAGGCGGTTGACCTCTTCGTTCACCAAGGCCGAAGTCTTCAGGTCTGGATAACAATCCTCGTCTTTTGTATTAAAAGTATATTTGAACGGCAGACTTTCCATCTGGTAAGGGAAAGCATTAAAACGGTCGACCGGCAGCGAAGGAATCCAGGCCATCTTGCTGATACGGGCAGTCAGAGATTCCGGACCATTATTATAATGGTCGACATACCACGGTAAGTCCTTGTAATAGGTGGTTGTCGCCCATTTACCATTAATATTGTCTATCCAATAAGCACAGTTGGCCGCGTGTCCTGCGGAAAGGATGGCCTCTTCGGCATCCGGCGCGATGGCCACAACTTCGCTCTTTCCCGCCGAAGCCGCTTTCAATTCGTCACCTATAGTGGAAGCCAAAAGGCGCTTGGGTGAAAAATGATCTTGCGTATAATTACCCAAATAATCAGGATCTTCCAGTACGGAAGTTTCCCGACCCTTGTCCCAATCGAAACGCTTGGCGCTTTCTATGCCGTTATAACAAGGGTCGGCACCGGTAAAAAGGGTGGCGAAAGCACTCGCCTTGTCTATGTTGGAGAAGGCAAAACCCATGTTGCTGAAGGTGACGCCCTCATTCATCAAGCGTTTGAAGCCGTCCTCGCCGAAAGTGTTATAAAAATAGTCCATATATTCACCGTTGAGCTGGTCTACGGTGATACAGACCACCAATTTGGGAATACGTTGCTGCGCGTCCAGATTTGCAATGGCGAGGATGGCCATGAGCGATGTCAATATCTTTTTCATCGGGCATCAAAAGTAGATATTTTTTCACTGCTCGCCAAATCGTTACCTTTGCGTCATAAAAAGAAAGGATACGTGCATGAAGAATGCGATACAGATGATAAAGCAATGCAATGAGAAGGATGAGCCGTATTTCCTGCTCCGCGGGCAGGATGTCTGTGCCCTTCCGGCTATAGAGGCTTATTATACAGCCGTCAAAGGACAGGTGAAAGACGCCTATTTCATTGAAGAGATAGAAGAAATCATGAAGGATTTCCGCGCCTACCTCTCGGAACAGCAGACGCACGTCCCCGATTGAGTCATGTGTAAAGAAGACGCTTACCTGACGATTAAGGGTGCGGCAGAAGGTTATTATACGGAGAAACGGAGCCGCTTTATTGCCCATGCCTTACCCCTCCATACGCCGGAGGAAGCCAAAGAAACTGTGGCCGCCTTCCGTCGGCAATACCACGATGCCCGCCATGTCTGTTGGGCCTATATGTTAGGGAGCGAGCGCAAGGATTTTCGCGCCAACGACGACGGCGAACCCAGTTCTACGGCGGGCAAGCCTATCCTCGGGCAAATCAATTCAAAAGGGTTGACGGACATCTTGGTTCTTGTCGTCCGCTATTTTGGCGGCATTGAATTGGGTACGAGCCGACTTGCCGCCGCCTACCGTGCAGCGGCGGCTGACGCGATAGCTCATGCTGAAACAGAAGAACGCACCGTTGACGAAACCTTCACGGCCATCTTCGAATACCCCTTCCAGAACGAAGTGATGCACATAATTAAAGACGAGGCTCCTACCGTTTTGGACAGGCAATTCGACATGGACTGCCGCATTACCCTCCGTATTCGCAAGAGCCTCGCCCCTCGTTTGCGCCGCCGCCTGCTTCAAGTCGAACGGCTCCACATAGAATGAGAAGATTTTACTCGTCTTCGTCGTCCGGAATAACCTTGCCCAAGGTGTAGCCTTCGCTGGGAGCGGGAGCCGCCACCGGCGTAGCCTCAGGCAATACGGCCTGTTCCACTTCGGAATCGGGAGCAGGCAGGTCATCGTTCTCCAAAAGCATGTTGCAAGTGCCGGAGAAGCGGGCGCTGGGTTCTACGACTAAGGCCTGTGTCGTGATAATGCCTTTAATGATAGCCGTGGGTTTAAGCACCAGCACTTCGCTGGTCGTGATACTACCCACCACGGCACCTAAGATTTCAGCGTTTACGGATATGATGTCACCTTCTACTTGCGCAGTGGGGCCGATAACGATTTTACCCCCGCAACTGATGGTGCCTTCTAAACGCCCATCCAAACGGAAATCGCCGTCGGTGGTGATATCGCCTTTCACGGTCGTGCCAAAAGCCAATGCGTTATGCAATACGCCTACAGGCGCCTCGTCGGTATTGAAATTATTAGCTGTACCCATAACAGATTTGATTATAATTAAGTTGCCGCAAATATAAGTATATTTTTCAAATGACCTGCTTCTGCACGAAAAAACCATTTTTTTCTTGCCTCCTAAAGAATATTCCTTACTTTTGCGGCGGGTAAGTCCTACACGGCATGCTCCCTCGGAATCCCCCAGGGCTTGACCGCAGCAAGGGTACGCAGGTCGTAGCGGCGCGATGTAGATAGCTTACCCATTTTTTATTTTATAATGGCGGAAAACAATCGGGACCAGTTGATGCGGGCGGCCATGTTCTATGGTTTGCTATTAGGAGGTTTTTGGGTACTCAAGTATCTTTTCTTCGTGGCAGGGGTATTTTACCCTGTCTTCTCCACGGTCTATGCGCTTCTTTCGCCACTTACGCTTGTTGTGGCCTACCTCTTTACGAAAGTGTACAAAATCTTGCTCGGCGGCAAAATTCGTTTCGTACAAGCTTGGCAATTCGGGGTGTTGATTTATTTCTTTGGCGGTCTGATAGAGTCGTTGCCGCAATATGTTTTCTTTCGTTACATCGCTCCCGCCGACTACATCCAATCCCTCATCACGCAATTTTCCGCCACGCTCAAGCAAATTTCCGAGGCCATGAACCAGGCAAACATGCAGGCACAAATGGAAGACAGCCTCCAAAGGATGAATCTCTTCAGCCCCATCAACCTGACCTTGGAAAACCTCGGCAATACCGTCTTATATGGAATTATCCTTTCCTTGCCCGTGGCCGCCATACTTTGCCGGGGCACCATCGACGTGGAACGCCTAAAGCGAGAACTATAAAAACTACCAACAAAATAAATGGACATATCAGTTATCATCCCCCTATATAATGAAGCGGAGTCTTTGCCTGAACTCTACGAGTGGATCGT
>JAISGW010000022.1 GCA_031262895.1 Tannerella sp.
GTCTGGCCCGGGTCGGAAGGGTTCGGCAGGTTCGCCGACACCTTGAAGTTCGTGATGTTGTTCCCGTCTATCACCGGCGTCTTCGTCGACGTCTTCGGGTCGAAGGCCGAGGAATGGAAGCGGATCGCGCCGGCCGAAGGCGTTTCGGGAGGCGGGGTCACACCGCCGCGCTCCGCGGTCTCGTCCGTGCAGGACACCGCGGGCAGCAAAAGGGACGCCGCCAGCAGTGCCAGCCGCAATCCCTTTTGCCCATAATCAGAATAAGAATGATTCATATAGCATATTTTAAATGAATTCCGGCGGCAAAAGTAGGGCGGCGCGACCTCTACCCAGGTGACAGATCGTACAAATCAGCATGACATATCGTACAAAAGTTATGAATTATGAGTTATGAGTTATGAGTTGCGCACTGTGTCGCCGCAGCAGCGGCGTGTGCGCCCTTATACTAAATTTTAGTATTTTCGCGGCACATAAAGAATTGGATGAGCGAAATTAAAGCAAAGATACTGGCGCTTCGGGAGGCGCTGGAGAAGCACAATTACAATTATTACGTGCTGGCTGAGCCGAGCATCTCCGACTTGGAGTTCGACCGCCTGATGCGCGAACTCCAGGAGCTGGAGAAGGCGCATCCGGAATACGCCGACCCGAACTCCCCTACCCAACGCGTGGGCAGCGACCTCTCGAAGGAATTCGCGCAGGTGACGCACCGCTATCCTATGCTCTCGCTGGCCAACACCTACTCCAAAGGAGAGGTGGAGGATTTCTACCAGCGCACGGCCCGTGCCCTGAATGAGCCTTTTGAAATGGTGACTGAGTTGAAATATGACGGCCTGTCTATCTCCCTCACCTACGAGAAGGGGCTGCTGGTGCGGGCGGTTACCCGTGGCGACGGCGAAAAGGGCGACGACGTGACAGCCAATATCCGCACCATCCGTTCTATTCCCCTGCGGGTACACGGCGATTATCCCGAATCCTTTGAAGTGCGCGGCGAAGTTTTGCTCCCATGGAAAGAGTTCGAACGCCTTAACAAGGAACGCGAAGCGCAGGAAGAGCCGCTCTTCGCCAATCCCCGCAACGCGGCTTCCGGCACCTTGAAACAGCAGGACCCCGCCGTGGTGGCCGCCCGACGCCTTGACGCCTACTTCTATTACCTGCTGGGCGAAGACCTGCCGGCCGACACCCATTACGCTAACTTGGAAAAGGCCCGCAGTTGGGGTTTTAAGGTTTCCACGAACATGCGCATCTGCCGCAGCTCGGAAGAGGTATTCGATTACCTCGCGCATTGGGAAGAGGAACGGAAAAACCTGCCCGTAGCTACCGACGGCGCCGTGTTGAAGGTGAATTCCCTGCGCCAGCAACGCAACCTCGGCTTCACGGCCAAAAGTCCGCGCTGGGCCATCGCCTACAAGTTCCCGGCCGAGCGTGTCCGCACGCGTCTGCTCTCCGTCTCCTTTCAAGTGGGCCGTACGGGAGCCGTCACGCCCGTTGCCAACATGGAACCCGTCCGGATTTCCGGTTCCACGGTCAAACACGCGACATTGAACAATGCCGATTTCATAGAGAAGTTGGACTTACACCTCGGCGATCAGGTTTTCGTGGAAAAGGGAGGCGAAATCATTCCCAAGATTATCGAAGTGGATACGGCGGCTCGTGACCCGCAATTAGGCGAAAAGGTCCGCTTCGTCACTACCTGCCCCGAATGCGGCACGCCGCTGGTGCGCGCCGAAGGCGAAGCGGTCTTCTACTGTCCGAACGAATGGGCCTGCCCGCCGCAGATTAAGGGAAAGATAACGCATTTCGTCACGCGGCACGCCATGGACATCGGCTTAGGCCCCGAAACGGTGGAAGACCTTTACGAGGCAGGCTACATTAAAAATGCGGCCGACCTGTACAGGCTGCGCGCCGAAGACCTGTTGCGCCTGCCCGGCTGGCAGCAGAAAAGTGTGCAAAACTTGCAGGACAGCCTCGAACAATCCAAGTCCGTGCCTTTCGAGCGGGTGCTGTATGCCTTGGGTATCCGCTTCGTGGGCGAAACGGTAGCCAGACGCCTGGCAAACACCTTCCTTTCCATGGATGCCCTGCGGCAGGCTTCGCTCGAAGCCCTGACCCAAGTCAACGACATTGGCGCCCGCATTGCCCAAAGCGTCTGCGCTTACTTCGACTCGCCCGCCAACTGCGAAATCGTGAACCGGCTAAAGGACTACGGTCTACGGATGGCCGTGGACGAAGCGACTTTGGCCGGACGCTCCGACAAGCTGCAAGGACGCAGCGTCGTCATCAGCGGCACCTTCACGCGGCACTCGCGCGACGAATATAAAACACTCATCGAACAACACGGAGGCAAGAACAGCAGTTCCGTATCCGGGAAAACCGATTTCATCCTGGCCGGCGACAACATGGGACCAGCCAAGCTGGAGAAAGCCCAAAAGCTGGGCATCAAAATCATCAATGAAGACGAATTCCTAAACATGATAGCCGAATGATATTCCAAAATTTCTTCCTGAAACGCAAAATACAAACCCTGCTCAAAGAAGCTCCCCAGCGCAAGCCCCATTTCTGCTCTCTTTACGAAGCCGACGATATCCTGATTGTCTTCAACATCAAAGACCGCGAAGAGGTGTTGCGCTGCGTCGAACGGCTGAAGTCATCGGAGAAGGAGATACACCTTTGCGCCTTCCTCCCCAAGCGCAAGAACAAGAAAAAGGCGACCTATGATACCGACCCTTCCTGGCTGCTTGTCGACGAGGACGCCAGCGACGCCCAAGGCCTGCCGCAAGAAGCGACCTGCCAGGCTTTCTTCGACCTTCCGGCCGACTTGCTGATAGACCTCACCCGTCCCGAAGACTATATGATGCACTATCTTGAATTGAAACATTCCTCCTCCTTCAAAGTCGGCAACAAGTCCATACTCCGCAGCTTTTTCGACATGACTGTCACCATGAAGGACGGCGACGATATTGCCCAATATTTTGAATATATCCTATTTTATTTGCAGACCATCCGCTCCAAATGAGTAGAAAAGCGTACTTTTGCCTATCCATAAGAAACAGAAAATGCAAATCCAATGGCAGATATAAATTTGAAAGGTTTGGGCGTGGCGTTGATTACCCCGTTCAAGGAAGATGGAAGCGTTGATTACGAAACCTTGACCAAATTGGTGGACTACCAATTACAAAGCGGCACGGATTATTTGGTTGTGCTGGGCACAACAGCCGAGACCCCTACTTTAACAGAAGAAGAAAAAGACAGGATAGTGGAACAGGTCGTCGCCCAAGTGCACGGGCGTATTCCCCTCGTGCTGGGCTTGGGCGGCAATTGCACCCGCGTGATCGTAGACAAACTGCATACCGGCTGCTTCGAGGGCATCAACGCCATCCTATCGGTCGTACCTTATTATAACAAGCCTTCGCAGGAAGGCATTTACCAGCATTACAAGGCCATCTCCGCCGCCACCTCCCTACCCGTGGTGCTCTACAACGTACCCGGCCGCACGGGGGTGAACATGACGGCAGCCACCACCTTGCGCATAGCCCGCGACTGCCCCAACGTGATAGCCGTAAAAGAAGCTTCCGGCAACATCAGCCAGATGGACGACATCATTAAGAACAAGCCCGCCAATTTCAACGTCATTTCAGGCGACGACGGCATCGCCTTCCCTTTGATTACGCTCGGCGCCATTGGGGTGATTTCCGTCATAGGCAACGCCTTCCCACGCGAGTTCGGCCGCATGATACGCCTCGCCTTGGCCGGAGACTACGAAAGTGCGCGCAGCATACACCACCGCTTCACGGAACTCTTCAGCCTGCTCTTCGTCGACGGCAATCCGGCCGGCGTAAAAAGCATGCTCCATGCCATGGGTTACATAGAAAACAAGTTGCGCCTCCCCTTAGTGCCCACGCGCCTCACCACTTTCGAACAAATCCGGCAAGTACTCCAGCAATTGCACATCCGATGCTGAAATGAAGTTTGAGATACTCCACAAAGACCTCCAATCGGCGGCAAGGGCAGGCTTGCTCACTACCGCCCACGGACAGATACAAACGCCAGTTTTCATGCCGGTAGGCACCCAAGGGACGGTGAAGGCCGTGCATACGCACGAACTTCGGGAAGATGTGGGCGCGCAAATTATCCTCGGCAATACCTATCATCTCTACCTGCGCCCAGGCTGCGACATCATCGAACGGGCGGGCGGACTGCACCGTTTCAATGGCTGGGAACGCCCCATCCTGACCGACAGCGGCGGCTATCAGGTTTTTTCCTTGGCGCACAACCGCAAACTCAGCCGTGAAGGCGCGGAATTCCGCTCGCATATAGACGGCTCCCGTCATTTCTTTTCCCCGGAAAGGGTCATTAACATCGAACGTTCCATCGGCGCCGACATCATCATGGCCTTCGACGAATGCACGCCGGGCGATGCCGATTACGCGTACGCCAGCCATTCGCTCGAATTGACCCAGCACTGGTTAGACCGTTGCTGCGAAGAGATGCGGCGCACCCAACCGCTTTACGGTTACGAACAAAGCCTCTTCCCCATCGTACAGGGTTGCGTGTATCCCGACCTGCGGCGACGAGCCGCCGAACACGTGGCTTCCAAAAACGCCGACGGCAATGCCATCGGCGGACTGGCCGTGGGCGAACCTACCGAGAAAATGTACGAGATGATTGAAGTGGTCAACGAGATACTTCCCGCCGACCGGCCGCGCTACCTCATGGGCGTAGGTACACCGCAAAACCTGCTCGAGGCCATAGCCCGCGGCGTGGACATGTTCGATTGCATCATGCCTACCCGCAATGGCCGCAATGCCCAACTCTTCACTGCGGAGGGCACCATGAACATGCGCAACAAGAAATGGGAGGCCGATTTCTCGCCCATAGACCCTGAAGGTTCCTGTTTCGTGGACCATGACTACAGCAAGGCCTATCTGCATCATTTAGTCAAAGTCAACGAAATATTGGCCCTGCAAATTTCCTCGCTGCATAACTTGGCCTTTTATCTCCGCCTGATGCGCGAAGCACGCGAACATATACAGGTCGGCGACTTCACGCCTTGGAAGGAATCCTGCCTCCGGCGCCTCAATAACCGCCTTTAAAAACATGGGAAAGTTCAACGTAAAGCATATCGACCGGTACATCCTCAAGCAATTTCTGGGGACTTTCTTCTTCGCCATGGTACTCATCCTGGCTATTTCGGTGGTCTTCGACATCAACGAGAAGATAGACAAGTTCCTCAAGCCGGAAGTGCCGCTCAAGGCTATCGTTTTCGATTACTATCTCAACTTCATCCCCTATTTCGGCAGCATGATCTGCCCGCTCATCACCTTCATCGCCGTCATCTTCTTCACCTCCAAGTTGGCCGATAAGTCGGAAATCACGGCCATGCTCGCCAGCGGGATGAGTTTCCGACGCATCATGCTGCCTTACTGGATAGGAGCAGCTATCATCGCCATGGGCACCTTCGCCCTCGACGCCTTCGTTATCCCCAAAGGCAACGTGACGCGCATCGCTTTCCAGAACAAATACTTGAAAAACAATGCCGTTGTCTATGCCAACAACATACAATTGGAAGTTTCGCCCGGCGTCTTCGCCTATTTCGACAATTATAATGACAAATCGCGCATGGGCTACCGTTTCTCCCTCGAGCATTTTGAGAACAAGAAGCTGGTCTCCCGTCTGACGGCCGCCTCCATCAAGTACGACACGCTTTACAAATGGCAGGTAATCGACTACATCATCCGCGATTTCGACGGCATGTACGAACATGTCACCCAAGGCAGCCGCAAGGATACGACCTTGGCCATCATCCCTTCCGACTTCCTCATCTCGGCCAACGACTGCGAAAAGATGACGACTCCGGAACTTTCTCAATACATCAGCCGGCAAAAGAAACGCGGGGTAGCCAATATCCAGACCTTTGAAATCGAATACTACAAACGTTACGCCTCCATCATGGCCGCTTTCATCCTGACTTGCATCGGCGCCTCGCTCTCTTCGCGAAAAATAAAGGGCGGCATGGGCCTGAACATAGGTATAGGCATAGGCCTGAGCTTTTCTTATATCCTGTTCACGACGATTACTTCCACCTTTGCCGTCAGCGGCTTAGTCAGTCCCATGGTAGCCTCATGGATACCCAACTTCCTTTATTCGCTCATTGCCATCTTCCTTTACCTGAAAGCCCCGCGCTAAGCCTCGGCAATCTTTTTGAGCCGGAATTGGCGGGTTACGCAGGACGGTATTTCTTCGGCATAGTGGGTCACGTAAATCAATGTCTTTCCGGGCTGTGAGCCGTATTGGCCGATAAGGCGGGCAGCTTGCCTTTTACGGCCGAGGTCAAGACCGTGCAAAGGTTCATCCAAGACTAAGAGGTCGGGCTGTTTGACGAAGGCACGTGCCAGGAGGGCCAACCTTTGCTCGCCGGAGGAAAGGCTCTGGAAGCGGCGCTCCTGAAGGCATTCCATACGGAAGGCCTTCATCCAGGCAAGGGCAGCGGCCTCTTGTTCGGGTGAGGTTTTCCGGCTTCCCGCCTCAAAAAAGCCTCCCGCCACGAAACGGCGCAGGGGCAAATCATCACGACAGTACAAGTGCATTTCGGGCGAGACGTAGCCGATACGCCGTTTGATGTCCCAGATGCTTTCACCGCTGCCGCGTTTCCTGTCGAAAAGATAAATGCTGTTGGCGTATGCCTGCGGATTGTCCGCGCAAACGAGGCTCAACAGGGTGGACTTGCCCGAACCGTTCGGCCCCAAAAGCGCCCATTTCTCCCCGTTCAGCACTTCCCAATCTATATGATCCAATATCAAGCGCTTGCCATAACGGACGCAGACCTGTTCCATGCGCATCGTCACACGATGTGGAGGCCATTCTTTCTTCTCCACTTCGGATGATGCGGGCAATTGAGCTGGCATTTCGTAATCGGGGAAAAGTCTGGCTTGCATGGCCTCGTCGGCCAGAAAGGCTTCCCGGCGGCAAGGGGGCAAGAGCTGCCGGTCATAAACGGGCAGCACGTGGGTAATCATCGCGGGAATGTCGCGCGGGTCAGCCAACAATAAGACAAGCTGAAGCCCCTCCAATCCGGCTGCCTTTTCAAACAATTCGACCAAAAGTTTCCGAGAAGCAGCATCCAAACCAATAAAGGGGTTGTCAAGAACAAGGAGGCGGGGACGCCGAAGCAGGGCACGCAAAATGAGGAATTTGCGCAGTTCACCGCTTGAAAGGAAGATTAGCCGCTTATCCAAAAGGGAGACGCAACCGAAAAGTTCCAAAAGCCGATTTAACTCGGGACAGCCTTGATACGCGCTCAAAAGCTCCGAAACGTAAGGAGAATTTTCGACTTCCGTCGCCTGCCAACGTTGCTGGTAATAACTTTCCCTACAGTCGGCTATCGAATAGATGTCCTTGAAAGCCAGACTCAACACCTGCTCGTGCAGGGGACTGGGATGGCCTAAACGTATTTCTCCTTCTTTGAGCGGATATT
>JAISGW010000088.1 GCA_031262895.1 Tannerella sp.
GGAGCGCCTTTCCTACCTCACGATCGGCTGCTGCCACGAAGAAAATGCGCATGCGTTGGTCGAGCTGTTCAGCACCCGCTTTATCAAAACATCGGTCAGCCGCGACATTGCCGGTATCGAATATGCTTCGGTGCTGAAAAACGTGTATGCGGTCGTGGCAGGTATTTGCCACGGGCTGAAATACGGCGACAATTTCCAGGCCGTTTTCCTGAGCAATGCCGCGCGCGAGATGCGCCGTTTTATCGACGCCGTCAACGACGTGGAACGTGATATCGTCGAATCCGTTTATCTCGGCGACCTGTTGGTCACCGCCTATTCCCGGTTCAGCCGCAACCGCACCTTCGGCACCATGATAGGCAAAGGGTATTCGGTGAAGACCGCCCAGTTGGAAATGGAGATGATAGCCGAAGGCTATTACGGTTGCAAATGTATCCATGAGATTAATGAACGTTACAAGGTTGACATGCCCATCCTCGACGCCTTGTACGCCATCTTATACGAAAAAGCTTCACCTATCGCGGTCATCCGCAAACTAACAGAAACATTCAAATGAACAAAAGCATCCAATTCGATTATGCACAGGCCCTGGACCTTGTAAGCCCGGAGCAGCAGGTGGCTTGGCCGGCTAAGGCCGCTGCCTGCATGGAAACCTTGCACGAAGGGACGGGAGCCGGCAAGGACTTCCTCGGCTGGCTGCACCTGCCCTCTTCTACCACGCCGGAAGAAATCGCCGACATACAGGAAACGGCCGAGCGGCTCCGCAGCAAATGCGAAGTGGTGGTGGTCATCGGCATCGGCGGCAGCTACCTGGGCGCCCGCGCCGTCATTGAAGCCCTCGAACATAGCTTCGCGCAAATGGAGGCAGGAGCCAAGAACCGCAAAGACCCTGTTCTCGTCTATGCCGGCAACAATATTTCGGAAGACTATCTTTTCGAAATCTGCCGGATGCTGGAAAACCGTTCTTTTGGATTGATCAACATTTCCAAATCGGGCACCACGACCGAACCGGCCCTCGCCTTCCGCATCCTCCGTAAAATGCTGGAGAAAAACTGTGGCAAAGAGGAAGCCCGCCAACGTATCGTGGCTATCACGGACGCCAGGAAAGGCGCCCTCCGGACCTTGGCCGACAGGGAAGGCTATAAGACTTACGTCATCCCCGACAATGTAGGCGGCCGTTTCTCCGTGCTTACCCCCGTCGGGCTGTTGCCCATTGCCGTGGCAGGCTTCGACATCGGCGACCTGATAGACGGCGCCGCCGACATGGAAGCCTCCACAGCCCTCAACGTCCCCATCGAGGAAAACATTGCCGCCCAAGATGCGGCCGTACGCAACGAGATGTACGCCCAAGGGAAGAAAATCGAGATATTGGCCAACTTCCATCCCAAACTTCATTATTTGGCCGAATGGTGGAAGCAGCTTTACGGTGAGAGCGAAGGCAAGGAGCATAA
Source organism: Tannerella sp. (assembly GCA_031262895.1). Taxonomy (GTDB): domain Bacteria; phylum Bacteroidota; class Bacteroidia; order Bacteroidales; family Tannerellaceae; genus JAISGW01. The sequence continues at coordinate 1,449 of JAISGW010000088.1, forward strand.
AGGCCTCTTCCCCGCCGCTGTTGACCTGACCACCGACCTGCATTCCATGGGACAGTGGATGCAGGAGGGCGAACGCAGCATCTTCGAGACGGTCGTTTCGGTAGCCGCCCCCAACCAACGCGTCGTCATCCCTTCCGACAAGGACAATCTCGATGGCTTGAACTATCTTGCCCATAAGCGCGTGGACGAGGTCAACAAGATGGCCGAACTCGGCACACGGCTGGCCCATGTGGATGGCGGCGTGCCCAATTTGAAAATCACCTTGCCCGAACTCGACGCTTATTACCTGGGGCAACTCATTTACTTCTTCGAAAAGGCTTGCGGCATCAGTGGCTATTGGCTCGGTGTCAATCCCTTCAACCAGCCCGGCGTGGAGGCCTACAAGAAAAACATGTTCGCCCTTTTGGGCAAGCCCGGCTACGAAAAGGAAACCGAAGCCATCCATAAGCGCTTGGGCGAATGATACGGGCTGCCCTCTTCGACATGGACGGCGTCCTCTACGACTCCATGCCCGCCCACGTGCGGGCATGGAGCGAAGTGGCCGCCGCTCATCAATTGGATTATAAGCCCGAGGACTTCTATCTCCTCGAAGGCTGTACTGGCGATTACACCATCAACCTCCTTTTCCGCCGCACTTACGGCCATGAGGCGCCGGATGACGTGCGTAAACAGCTTTATAAGGAAAAAGCCGAACATTTTGCGGCCTGCAATCAGGGTGTCGTTATGCCCGGGGTATGCAAGGTGCTTGACCTGCTTAAGCAAAACGATATAGACCGCTTAGTCGTTACCGGTTCCGGCCAGCACAGCCTCATCGACAAATTGGAGAAAGACTTTCCCGGCCATTTCAGCCGCCGGCGGATGGTAACCGCTTTCGACGTGGTCAACGGGAAGCCGCATCCCGAACCTTACCTGAAAGGCCTCGAAAAAGCCGGCGTCGCCGCCGAGGAAGCCTTCGTCGTGGAAAATGCCCCCATGGGCCTGCGTTCCGCCAAAGCAGCCGGCATCTTCACGATTGCCGTCAACACCGGCCCACTTCCCGACCAATGCCTGCTGGAAGCCGGAGCCGACCGCCTTTTCCATAATATGGACGAATTGGCCGCCGCCCTTTCTCTAAAGTTATGAGTTTCCGAGCGCCCGCTCGCTTGGGAATAAAGGAAAGATTTTCTACTTTTGTCCCCGCAAGCCGCGGTAGTAGCTCAGTTGGTAGAGCATCAGCTTCCCAAGCTGAGGGTCACGAGTTCGAGCCTCGCCTACCGCTCCGGTTTTAAGTTGTTTGTTATGAAGGGGTTGCACTACTAAAGTGCAGCCCCTTTGTGTGCATTGCTACTGTTGTAAAATGGCCGACGGCTATATGGTTGGGGCTAAACCCCCCAAATTCTCATTTCGGATTCCTATCCCGTTCGCTAAAAGCGAACGGCAACCTAATGTGACTAAGGACAGCCTTCAATCTAAAAAACAATATTAGTCACCTTTGATTGCCGCCGGCTTCAGCCGACGGACCTGAAGGCAACCTTAATGAAACTACTTGTGTAATAAAGCTTATTAGTCATATTTGGTTGCCTTTAGGCAACGGGCGTTTTATTGGCCGAAGGCCGAAAACGGGCTGAAAGCCCTTGCCTGAAAGGCAATATCAGAAGCCCACCGCAAAGGCCGAAGGCCGGCGCGTTGGGTTGAGAGACGAATAGATGGGTCTGCGCCCTGTAAGGGCAGTATATATGTTGCGCCTGTAGCGCGCAGTTTTCATTTACCAGACCTCTGACCCGACGCGGCGCGCTTCGCGCTTGCGGCGGGCTACTGATTAGCGCTTTCAGCGCATGGCCTGCGGCCATTTTGACCTATTGTCCGTTCGCTAAAGCGAATCAAATGAAACTATTTGTGTTATAACAATTATTAGTCACCTTTGATTGCCGTCGGCTTTCAGCCGACGGATAGGGAGAACCCAAATGCTCCTGGGGCTTTAGCCCCCTTGCCGGTCGCGCCTTGGCTGAAAGCCATGAATAATTTAGCCCAATGCAAGGCCGAAGGCCGGCGCGTTGGGTTGAGAGACGAATAGATGGGTCT
>JAISGW010000011.1 GCA_031262895.1 Tannerella sp.
CTTACGGTTACGGCCTGTTCACCGGCGGCTTGGGTGCCCATGCGGCGGTCGAGACCATAGGCGGCGCCGTGCTGCCCATGTCGAGTGGCAACACGCGGAAGCAAATCATGCTCATGCACGACTTCGGCTCCGTGGGCCTGGCCTGCACGCCTTCGTACGCCCTTTATCTGGCCGACGCCATGAAGGATTCCGGCATCCCCCGCGAAGAGTTTAAGCTGCGTATAGGCGCCTTCGGTGCTGAGCCGTGGACGGAAGCCATGCGCCGCGAATTGGAAGAGAAACTGGGCATCAAGGCTTATGATATTTACGGCCTGACAGAAATCATCGGCCCGGGCGTAGGGCATGAATGCCTTTGCCAGAACGGTACCCATATCTGTGAGGACCATTTCTACCCGGAGATTGTCGACCCGCAGACTGGCGAACCCTTGCCTCTCGGACAAACCGGCGAGTTGGTGCTCTCGACCCTGACCAAGGAAGGCATGCCCTTGTTGCGTTTCCGCACGCGCGACCTGACCTGTCTCAACTACGAACCCTGCCCTTGCGGCCGCACTTCTGTGCGCATGAAGCGCATCCTCGGCCGCTCCGACGACATGCTCATCATACGCGGTGTGAACGTCTTCCCCTCGCAGGTGGAAGCCGTCATCTGCGAAATTCCCGAACTGGAGCCGCATTACTTCATCGTCGTTGACCGCGTCAACAACCTCGACACCTTCGAGGTACAAGTGGAAGTCAAAGAGGAATTCTATTCCGACGAGATGAACCGCATGTTGGAACTCCGCAGCCGCATCACGCACCGTTTGCAAAGCGTCATCGGCCTTATGCCCGACCTCAAGCTGGTGGAACCGCGCTCCCTTGAACGCAGCCAGGGCAAGGCCAAACGTGTGGACGACCGGCGCAAATTCCTTTAAACCCGGAAAAACAACAAAGCAAAAATATAAGCCATGCTGATTAAGCAATTATCCATTTTCCTTGAAAACAAGAAGGGCCGCTTCACCGAGGTGGCCAATCTATTGGGCGAGGCGGGCGTGAACATGTCGGCCTTCACCGTTTCCGAAAATTCGGACTTCGGCATTCTCCGGCTCATCGTCTCCGACACGGACAAGGCCCTCGAAGTGCTCCGCGAACACCATTACGCCGTCAGCCTCACCGACGTGGTCTGCCTGCATTGCCCCAACCGCCCCGGCGCTCTGGCGCAGGCCATGGACATCATCACCCGCGAAGGCATCTTCGTAGAATATATGTATGCCTTCTCCCAAGGCGACTCGGCCAATGTCATCATTCGCCCCGACAATGCAGAACGTTGCCTGGAAATTCTCCGTGCCAACCAGCTGACGCTTTTGGCAGCCAGCGACTTGTATAAGTTATAAATATTACTACCTTTGCGGGCTAAATTTCGTTGCGCATGAAAAAGGTTGTTTGTTTAGGCCTCTTGCTTCTGCTCTGTTCGGCTTGCGGCGAGTACAACAAGATATTGAAGAGTACGGACTACGATTTGAAGTACACCTATGCAAAGAAGTACTTCAACGAGCAACAGTATTCCAAGTCGGCTACCCTGCTGGAAGAGCTGGTTCCCATTTTCCGTGGGACGGCTAATGCGGAGGAATCGCTTTACCTGCTCGGACAAAGCTATTACGGCATGAAGGATTACCAGACCGCCGCGCAATATTTCAAGACCTATTATACGACCTATCCTAAAGGTGAATTTGCCGAATTGGCGCATTTCTATGCGGGATATGGCTTATATATGGATTCGCCCGACCCGCAACTCGACCAGTCGGATACTTACAAAGCCATTGAGGAGCTGCAGCTTTATCTGGATTTCTATCCCCAGTCCGAAAAGGCCGCAGAAGCCCAGAAGGCTCTCTTTGCCTTGCAGGAGAAGTTGGCCTTGAAAGAGTTGGAGGCCTGCCGCCTCTATTATAATTTGGGCACTTATATGGGCAACAACTACCTCTCTTGTATCATCACTGCCCAAAATGCGCTGAAGACTTACCCTTTCACCAAGTATAGGGAAGAGTTCACTTTCCTCATGCTTGAATCGAAATATGAGCTGGCTAAAGTCAGCGTCGCCGAGCGTCTGCAGGCGCGCTATCGTGACGTGGTAGACGAATATTATGATTACATGAACGAGTTCCCCCACGGCAAGTACGTCAAGCAGGCCAAACGCTTTTTTGATTATGCAAACAAGCGTATCACCGGCGACTTTTGACGCGGTACGAATTAAGCTTATTAATACAACATCACAAATTATATTGCAATATGGATTACAAGAATGTCAAAGCCCCGCTCAACACGGTAACACGAGACTTGATGAAGTTGTCGGCTGATACGGGCAACGTCTATGAGACGACGATGATTATCGCCAAACGCGCCAACCAGATATCGGTCGAAATGAAACACGACCTGGAAAAGAAGCTTCAAGAATTCACTTCCTTCAGTGATAATTTGGAAGAAGTGTTCGAAAATCGCGAACAAATCGAAATCTCACGCTTCTACGAGAAACTCCCGAAGCCTACCCTGATTGCCGTTGAGGAATACGAGGAAGGCAAAGTATATTACCGGAATCCTACCAAGGAAAAAGGAGCTTTCTGATATGTGGCAAAGGATACAGACGCTCTACCTGCTGCTGGTGGTGGTATTGATGGCCAGCCTCTTGTTCTTTCCCATGGGTAGCCTTAGCAGTTTGAGCGGCGGCTATATCAAGGTGGGCGCCATGGGCGTCAGCGGCACGAACATAGGCACGGAACATTTCTGGGGTGGGATAGCCTATACGCTGCTCATCGTCTTTCTGGCTTTGGCTGCCATCTTCCTTTATAAGTGGCGCATCCTGCAAATACGTTTTTGCATTTACAATGCCATACTGATGCTTTGCTTTTACGGCTTGTTTGCTTATTTGGTACACGTGGTCAAGCATATCCAGCCCGAGGCCGTCTTCGGCTTCAAAATTCCCCTCGCCTTCCCATTCATCAGTCTCGTACTTGATTATCTGGCCATCCGCGGTATTGGCGCCGACGAGACCATGGTGCGCGGGGCGGAACGCCTGCGCAGCAGCCGCCATCTCCATTAAAGGGAAGGCTTGCCCGGCATGGAGGAATTCTTTAACGTGGCCATTGAGCCGGATGCGGAAAAGGTGAATGCCCTTATCGACAAAACCATCCGCGATGGCGGTAAAGGCTATGTCTGTTCCGTGGAGGCAAATAATCTGTCCATAGCCAACCGGCGCCCGGACTTCCGTCGCCTGATGAATGCCGCTTTGGTGAATAATTGCGACGGCTCCGTGTTAGCCCTCTTGTTGGGCAAGCTCCGCCATCGGGGGCGGACGGTTTCTTATACCGGTTCCGACCTCTTTGCCCGTTGTCTGTCTACCGAAAAATTTCGCCATTACTTTTTGGGCAACACGCCTGAAGTTTTGGATAAATTGCGTACGGTTTTGGCCGCAGATAATCCCCGTTTTCTTAAAATGCGCTTTGAAGCCCTGCCTTTTTGCCGGGTAGAGGACTTTGATTACGCTGGCATAGGGGCTGCGATTAACCTCGATAATCCGGATCTCATCTGGGTTTCCTTGGGCGCCCCCAAGCAGGAAGAATTCATGGCGCGCCTCTTGCCTTTTTTGCAGCGGGGCGTGATGTGCGGCGTAGGTGCCGCCTTCAATTTCCGTAGTGGCTGCGGATTACGCCGCGCCCCTCTTTGGCTGCGGCGGCTTCGCCTTGAGTGGCTCTACCGTGCGATGGAAGAACCACGGAAAAATATTCCGCGCTACTTACGTTTCCTCCGCCTGCTACCCCGCCTCTATGTGGAGGAAAGAAGAAAGCTGCAGCAACATCCGACAAAATGAGGAAGAAGAAAGTATTGATGCTGGCCACCTCAAGAAACACAAGGGGCGGAATATCGGCCGTGCTCAAGTTATATGAAAGCTGCCCTTTTTGGCAGCGTTTCAAGGTGCGCTGGATAGAAACACATACCGACACTTCTATTTGGGGGAAATTCTTGCCTGCCATGCGGGCCTTTGTGCTTTTCCTCTTTTTTGCTCCTTCATATCCGATTATACACATCCATCTGAGCGAGCCGCCGTCCATGTTGCGCAAGTTCCCCTTTTTCATCTATGCCAGGCTACTCAGACGGAAAATCGTCCTGCATTTCCATTCCTTTAGTCCCCGGACAACCGTCGACGGCCGTTTCCGGGCATTTTACCGCTACCTGTTTGCCCGTGCCGACAAGGTTATCGTTCTTTCGGACTCCTGGCGGCAAAGGATAGAAGACAGTTTCGGCTTGCAAGAGAACATCACCGTCATTCCCAATCCCTGTCCCGATGTACCGGACGATTCACCCCTTGTAGAGAAACAAGACCTCATTTTGTTTGCCGGTCTGTTGATTCCACGAAAAGGTTATGCCGACCTGATTCGTGCTTTTCAAATCGTAGCTGCGGAGGCCCCTGCTTGGAAGCTGGTACTTGCCGGCAGTGGTGAAACGGAGGAGGCCGCCCGTCTTGCCGGAGAATTGGGAATAGCCGAGCGGGTGGTCTTACCCGG
>JAISGW010000118.1 GCA_031262895.1 Tannerella sp.
GAAGAAGACCGAGGCAGCGAAAGTCAACAGGGCATAGCCGATGGAAGCGCTAAGCGGGGCATTGGGTGTACGGTTCACCCAAGCCGTATAAGTATATATCAGCGGATAATGCGTGATATATAAAGGATAGGAAAGGTCGCCGAAGAATTTGCAGATGCGCGGCGCATATTTTCCTTTCACTTCCCCGCAGGCGCCCAAATAAACGATGAAGGGAAAAACGAGGATGATGACGAGCGCGTCGTACAAACCGTTCTTCCACAAGCCATCGGCGCCGCCAATGCGTGGCAGGCACAGAAAGACGATGACCAGCAGACTGCAGAGCGGGAAAGCGTGCTTGATATGCCGCAGTTTGGAAACCCGGAAAAGGAGCAGGCCGGCAAAGAAAGGATAAAGCAAGCGCGTGAAACCTATCGTCAACTGCTGTTTATCGAGCGACCAGCCGCCGATGATGTCGCCCTGCGGGCTGGTAAGCGTCAGGTGCAATGTAGCGCAGGCAAAAAGGGCGACAAAAAGGGCCAATACCCATTTCTTGACGCGGCGGAAGAACAGGGCATACAGCGCGTTGGCGATGTATTCGTAGAAAAGCGACCATTGCGGCCCGTTGAGCGGGTGCATTTCCTGCCAACCGCGGATGTCCATCGACAAGGGAACGGGCAAGAGCGTCATGCCGATGAGCATGATGCCTATCACTTTCCAAAGGGGCACCGAAGGGATGCCCGGCCATTCCGGACAGCCTTGGAAATAGAAGAACAAGGCGCCGACAAAGGAACCGGCCACCACCATGGGATGCAGGCGGATGAGCCGCCGGCGTGCGAAGTCGCCCAAACTCATCCTGCCCCAGCGGTCGTCGTAGGCATAGCCGATGACAAAGCCGGAAAGGACGTAAAAGAAGTCTACGGCCAAATATCCATGGTTGAGAATCTGGTCGAGGGAAGAAGTGGCATGTGCCTCGAAAAGATGGAAAGCCACCACAATGAAGGCGGCCACGCCGCGCAATCCGTCAAGGATTTCATAATGCGGTTTGGAAGTTAGCTTTACGGTATCCATTTATTTATTGTATAGAAGATTCTTTTACTTGCCGTCGGAGGGTGCCTTGTAGCCGAGGGTAATGAGCAGGGAAGCGGCGGCCAGCAAGGCGCCGACTGCGACCACACCCGGCCAGGCGGCCAGCTTCCAGGCTGCCCCGGAAAGGAAGGTACCCAATGAACCGCCGATGAAATAGGTCGTCATGAAAATGGTATTGATACGGTTGGAAGCCGCCGGCTCCAAATTGAAGACGCTGGACTGGTTGCTGAGCTGGATGCACTGCATCCCAATGTCAAGCAAAACAATGCCGGGGATGAGGCCCGCGTAAGTATTGGCACCTACGGAAAAGGCCAGCCAGGCGGCCAGCATCAGAGCGCAACCGATGAAATTGAAACGGCGGACACCCAGACGCGGGACATATTGGCCCACATTGGAAGCCGTCAAAGCCCCGGCCACCCCGCAGAGTCCCAGCAGTCCGACCACGTCGCTCGAGGCATGGAAAGGCGCCCGCGCCATCTTGAAGGCCAAGCTCGACCACATCGCCAGCATGGAACCGAAGCAAAGAGCGGCCCGCAAGGAATAAACCAGCAATTGCGGATAAGTTTTCAGCAAACGCCCCAAGGACTTCATCAGACCGGCATAGCTGCCCGCATAGTTCGGCTTCATGGGAGGAAGCATGCGGATAACGAGCAACCCGCAGCCTAACATCAGGCCGGCAGCAATGAGATACATGGCACGCCAACCCAAGGCGTCGCCGACTAAGCCGCTCAGCACCCGTGAGGCCAGCACGCCCGTCAGCAGTCCGGAAAGGACGATACCCACATTGCGCGCCTTGTTCTCCGGACGGGAGAACTGCGAAGCGATAGGGATGAATATCTGCGGCGTCACCGAGCAGGCGCCCGTCAGGAGCGAAGCCGTCATCAAGGCAGGCAGGCTGCGCACCCAGGCAATGGCCAGCAGCGCGAGCACCAGCAAGCTGAAATTGGCCAGGATAATCCGCTTGCGTTGCCAGAGGTCGCCCAGCGGGATGATGAAGAACAGGCCCAAGGCATAGCCTGCCTGGGTAGTCATGGCTATCAGGTTGGTGCGAAACTCGGAGATGCCCAAGTCCGCACGAATCAAATCCAAAAGAGGTTGTATGTAATAAATGTTGGCGACGCTGATGCCCGCCACTATGGCTAATGTCCATAAGAGGGAAGCCGGCAAGCCCCCGTTTTCTTTCAGCTCTTGTTGCATGCTGCAAAATTACACAATTTTACTTCCTTCTTGCGGCGAGCGACCAGGCGGAGCGCAAGGCGAAGGAGGCGGCCAGCGGGAAGAAAGCCGGATTGAAAGTCTGCGGCAGGAAAGGCCATCCCAAAAAGAAGACGGCCAGCAGGCACAAATTGAAGACATGGTAAATACGGGCAGCTCTCCAGCCGGCTACGGCCATGCAAAGCAGGCCGACGAGATGCAGCGGATGCAACCAGAGCAGCACCCAGTTCGGCCAAGTAGCCGGATGGGTAGAGATAAAAGCGAGGAAGAAAACGACGCAGCCGGCCAAGCCGCCGAGTGTGAAGAGCAAGATATCCGGCCAGCGGCGATGCCGTTTCCTGCGCCATTCCCAAAAGGTGAGCGCAGCAAAGAGCGCGAAGAAAATCCAGCCGCAAAGCAGGGGGGTAAAGAACGTGGGCGTCACTTCCATTTGGATATCCGGCGCCAGTTGCCGGGTAGCCGACACGAGTGGCCGCTCCTCCCCGCCGGGAGTGCGGATGAGCGCTTTGGCAAAAGCGGCCGCTAAGCGGGGCGGCAGGAAAAGCAACTCGTGCGGGCGGACAGTCCGGTCGCAAGGACTGCCCAAAGCCAGTTCCGTACCGAAGATAGCCCAAGGCTGGTGCCGCATATAATAATTGATGAGCTGACGAAAAGTCGGCCGTTTCTCGTCGGGCCGGCCATAATCGTAAACGACCTTGCCGTTCACGCACTTTTCAATGATAGCGGCCGGGCGCGTAGCGCAGTTATCGAAGAAGAAATTATAACGGTAAACGGCGTTCTCCGGCTGGGCATTTACATAAAGCGCCTCCCAAACGCGTTGCCGCTCGGCAGGCGTGAGGTTCAGCACCTGCTCGGTGACCCCGCTGCCCCGCAACTCGTACTCTGCCAGGAAATCGTCAAAACGATTCACTCCCAAACGGTAGTCGGTTTCCCCTTTGGCAAAACGGTACACGAAGCCGGGACCGTTGAAGTCGAAAATGCCATAGTTGAACACCCAGTCCATTTTCCTTACCGGATCGACAACCCGCAGGGCGGCATGTCCGTAGACGGTAAACACGGCCTCATCGGAAGGCGCGCAAGTCAGCAGGCTCACGCGGGCGCTGTCGGAGAGCAATCCTTGGGCCTGACAGGAGAACGCAGCGGCAAAAAGCAACAGCAAAGCAATCCTTATTCTCATCATTTCTTTTTTCTCATGAAATACAAGCGCATATCCAAATAACGAGGGTACACTTCCGTCGCTTCATATTCGGTTATTATATCGTCCACTTCCTCTTTCGATAGTTTATTCAGTTGTTCGATTAGACAGTCTATACACTTTCTCCTGCCCGCCACCAACGAATGGCAATTCAGGTTTAGAACATCAATAGCTTCCGTAGCGTCCTTTATATCTTGCGATAATTTATCTTTATTCTCCAAATATTCTTCCCACTGTCTGTAAGTGCCATTAGGAATGATTTCTCCCAGATTGTTATATCGGAAGAAGCTGCTACATGCCTCTTCTTGTATAAAGCCCCGTATTCTTTTATCTCCTTTTGCTTCTCCGCAATGCCGAAGGCTTTTTTCCTTCTTTTTCAAGCCTTGGGAGTCAATGCAACAAGCATATAGGTTATTGTAATCCATTTGTTTCTCAAAACTATCCTCATATCCATTTTCGGGTATGAGATGTTCATTATGGGCACCTTTTTCCCTATCCCCTTGGAAGTGAGTTATTCGTTGTTGGCAATAGCAACAAATGCCATGTTGTTCCTTGCGAAGCTGCTTATTCAAATCGGCCTTACGGTCAAACTCGTCGTACGAAAGTGGTTGCGGCGGATTCATCTGCTGCCGTTGTCTTTTCCATTCAGACATGAAGGCAGGTTCTTTACCTTTCTTTATATAGCGCATACACCATACCTCCTAAAAGAAACTCAGCATCATATCCGCTCTTTGCAAGTCCGTATGGTCTTCCCCCAGCACTTCTTCAAGCTTCTGTCGCAGGGCTAAGGCTTTAGGTCCTTTTCCCTTTCCATCTTCTATCAAAAGATAATAATCGGCCAAATCTTTCTTTATAAGTTCGTCCATCTCGGCCACGCCAAGTTCATTCAGTATATAATTGGCATCTCTTCCTTGTTGCAAAGGGAAATCGTACACGTCGTTATCTTTGATGCTGAATATTCTTCCGTCGGTTAAAGAACCAATGACAAGAGGGGCATGCGTAGTCACTATAAACTGTATTTGCGGAAAAGCGGAACGCAAATCGCCAATCACCCGTTTCTGCCATGCGGGATGCAAATGCAGGTCTATCTCATCAATAAGCACTACACCGGTCGTCTTTATAGCTGCCTCTTTACCCAGATGTGGATTTAACAAATAGCATCGGAAAGCTATCTCCATGACAAGCGCCAACATACTGCGTACTCCATCTGACAACAGGTGAAACGGCATACGTTCGTGTGAGTCGCGTTGAACGAGCAGAAGTTCCTGTTTTTTGACATCAAAAACCAAATCGTCGCAATCCACGCACTTCTTTACGGCCTCATTCACCGCATCCAGGACTTCAGAATGGGTGCTCTGCTTCTGAAGCGTCGAGAGGGTTTCGGTATAATACAAGTCGAGAAAGAACTTGATGTTCGTCAAAGAGTCCAGCGCATTGTAATACCCACGCAAACGGCTGCCGTCCGGCTCAACGCCATAGTCTTTCCGCTCTTTCTTGAAACGATCGGTAGAGTAATAGGCTATCAGCGGGATGTTGCCTGTCATCCCGCCGTTTCGTATCATCGCCTGCATTTGCGAAGAATAATTCTTTATTTCTTGTGCGTTCAACGAACGCGTATTGCCGCCCCGGGTAATCAAAGAGCGCTCCCATGTTAGCGGATAAGGTAAGCCGTCAGGTATTGCTTCAAAGATTCCATCGGTCTGAATGACGACAGGATATTGCAACTCCAAGTTGTGTAAGCGCACATCGTCAGGAAGGATACCAGGACTGGCTATTTTATCCTTATATTTATCTACTCCCAAGAATAGTGAACCCATCGCAATACGAAGTGCCTCCAACATAGAGGTCTTTCCCGTGCCATTCACTCCTACCAATACGTTGAAACGAGGATGAAACGCCACGTTTACCTGTTCATAGCAACGAAAATTTTTCAACCGAAGCTTATCAATATACATAGCCTATTTCTTAGTTCTGTGCAAAACTACACAAAAAGCCGGTTCGCTCAGGCAAATGCGTACTGCGGCATAGCCGTAAACGGTAAATACCGAGCCTTACAGAAGGCGCGCAGCAGCATCCACCGGCAAAAAGCCTCTTTTACCAGCGGATGTTGATTTTCGTGAGCTTCTCGACATGGCGGCGCGAACGGCGGTAGGCGGAGGGACTTTCTCCCTGATAACGGATGAAATAATTCGAAAAGGCACGGCGAGAGGGGAAATGCAACAGCTTGGCCACGGTTTCCGTGTTCTTATCGGTGCAGAGCAACAGGCCGCGCGCATCTTGCATCGTAAGCGCCGTGCACCAGGCTTGCACGCTCATTCCCGTAGCCCGTTTCAAGAGCACGTTTAGTTCGACCAATGACATTTCCATCCATGCCGCATAGGTGTTGAGTGGCTTTACATGGGCGGCACGCACGAAGTTCGAGAGCCTGTCCACCGTATCGTCGCCGCTCCATTTCAAGGGAGCGAAGGTCTGCCCTATCCCGGGCGCCTGCCATACGTCATCTATTTGTATCAGCTTTCCCATTTTCAATTCATTTTGTGGCAAATATAAGAGAATATGCCATAAATATCAAAATCAATATGGCAGTAGGCGAATAATGTGCCATATAGAATAAAAACTATGTGGCAATATATAGGCAAAGTGCCATATAGAATGGAATCGATGTGGCTATGGATGAAGGAAGTGCCACATAGAATAAAATCAATGTGGCCATAAATGAATAAGACGCCACATAGAACAAAAATGTTGTGGCAGGTAAAAAGCAAAGA
>JAISGW010000130.1 GCA_031262895.1 Tannerella sp.
TTGTCCACGTCGTCGAAGTCATTCAAGAGCATGTCGCCCCAGTAAAGAAACTCGTCGAAAGTCTCCTCCGTGGCACTTTGGCGTTTATAAAGATGATAGAGTGTAAATAACATGCGGATGCGGTCGGCTGCCTGCTTCCCACTCAGTTGCATGAAGAGTTCGTTGATTGTAAGGATAGTCGGCGAGAACAACGGCTTCCCCGCTGCCTCGGAAAGGTATTTCTTGAAAAAAAGGCCAGCCCTCCGGTTGGGAAAGACGAAGGCAAAGCGGCTGATGCGACCGCCATAGACGGCGAGGAATCGTTCTGCTACCTCCCGGAGGAACACTTAGAAATTGTATTCGTCAATGTCGGCCGCTTTGATGCGGAAAACATGGCCATTACGTGAGAACACCAGTTCCCCGTTTTCCTGCTTTTTCTGTGAGACAAGACGTTGGAAGGCGATATTGGCTCCTTTCACCACGTTTTCTTCGAATTGTCTGATTTCCTGTTCATCCATATTGTTCAAGCTTATTAAATATACTTGGATTGTTAATCTCTTTTTTTTCGTTCTTGAAACCCGTCGCGATGACTTGCATGGGGGACATGGAGTTGTCGGCCAACATCCAATAGTCGCTCACCGGCATATAGAGTTCAAAAAGGTTTTTGATGCCGGAAACGTACCTTCGTCGAATCGTTCCTTCCGCGATGTTGTGCCCTCCGGCAGCAACTCTCATCTTGACGCGCTCCACCGCCAAATCCGGTGTGTTCAGCCAGAAATAAAGAAGTGTCACGTAATACCCCTTCTCCTGGGCTTCTCTCATCAGTTTGACTACCGACCGGGTGGCGAGCGTAGTCTCAAGCGCGAAAGTCTCGTTGGCTGCAATCAGCTCCCGGATGCGCCTGTGCATGATACGTCCCGCTTCCACGGCCACGGCGATACTGTCAGCGTTAAAGGGAGACAGGCCTTTTGCTATTTCATCAGAATTAACAAACTCTTTACACTTCAACATTTCTGGAAGTATAGTGTAGGAGGCCGTAGTTTTTCCTGCTCCATTGCAACCTGATATGATGTACAAATATGGCACCTTCTCGCTTTAACGGCTGCAAATATACGTATAAGTTTATTCCAGCCATACAATTTCTCTGGAAATGTGCAGAAGACGTCCCGAATTTAACAGTATTCGTTGGCTAAACCTCGGGTTTCGTAGCAGAATCCAGCCAAAGCAGGTCGCTTATGACCTCGTCGGCAAGGAAGATGCCCTCGCGTGTAAGGTGCAAAGTCCCGCCCTTTTCCGTCAAGAGGCCGCGTTTGAGATAGGGAGCGGCCTGCTCCATACAATAGCTAAGGGCGCCCTTGCCGAAGCGGATAACCAAATCGGTGGGCGAGATGCCTTCGCAGCGGCGCAGACGGGTCAAGACATAGTCGTTATATAGGCTCTGAGGGGTTAAGATTTCCTTTTCAAAAACCGGTTTTGCTTCCGCCATACCGGATAGATAAGGCAGGAGGGCGGAGACGTTCCATTGCCGGCTACCTCCGTCGTATGAATGGGCGGCCGGGCCGAGGCCGAGGTATTTGTCGCCCGTCCAATAGGAGCTATTGTGGCGGGAACGCCGTCCGGGGCGGGCGAAGTTGGATATTTCATAATGTTCGTAACCGGCAGTTTCCATGCGTTCCATTAACAGGGAAAACATTTCCAGAAAAAGCGCTTCGTCGACTGCTTGGAGGCGGCCGGCCTGCAAGAGGCGGTAGAGCGTAGTATGCTTTTCGTAGGTAAGGCCGTAAGCCGAAATGTGTGGGACATCTAAGCGGAGCGCCTCCTTCAGGTTGGAAGCCCAGCGGGCAAGAGCTTGGCCGGGAAGGCCGAAGATAAGGTCTATGCTGAGGTTCTCAAAGCCCGCTTCGCGGCAGGCCTCAAGGGCTTCGATAGCCCGGCGGCTGTCATGCCGACGATGAAGGAAACGCAGCTCTTCGTCGTCGAAGCTTTGTATGCCGATGGAAAGGCGGTTAACCGGCAATGCGCGGAGTGTCCTTAGATAAGCAGGCGTCAGGTCATCAGGATTGGCCTCCATCGTCACCTCGGCGTCGTGAGCTATAGGGAAGATATGGTCGAGCGTTTTAAAGAGGCGCTCTAAATCGGCGGCGGCCAGCAGGGAAGGCGTGCCGCCGCCGAGGTAAAGGGTCTGTATCGTCTCGCCGCCCAGATAGTTGCGGCGCAATTCCATCTCCCGACTTATGGCCGAGAGGTAATCCTCCTTGTGTTGCCGTAGCTGGGTCGTGGAAAAGAAGTCGCAATACAGGCAGCGTTGCCGGCAAAAGGGGACATGTATGTAAATCCCTGCCATCCGTTTGGAGCTTTCTGCTTAAGCTTCCAGTGCCTGACGGATATCGGCCAGCAAGTCGTCAACGTTTTCTATGCCGACGGAGAGGCGAATCAAGTCGGGTTTGACGCCGGCAGCCAGCAACTGCTCGTCGGTCATTTGCCGGTGCGTATGGCTGGCGGGATGCAGCACGCTACTGCGAGCGTCGGCCACGTGTGTGACGATGGCAATCAGCTTCAGGTGGTCCATGAAACGGATGGAACGTTCGCGTCCACCCTTCAAACCGAAGGAGACGACGCCGCAGGAACCGTTTGGCATGTACTTTTCGGCCAAGGCATGGCAGCGGTTATCGGGCAGGCCGCTGTAATTCACCCAAGCCACGCGCGGATCCTTTTCCAAAAACTCGGCAATGGCCTGCGCGTTGGCGCAATGCTGCTTCATGCGGAGGTGGAGGGTTTCCAAGCCGAGATTCAGCAGGAAGGCGTTCTGCGGGCTTTGCACACTGCCCAGGTCACGCATCAATTGGGCGGTGGCTTTGGTGATATAGGCGCCCTTGCCGAAGGCTTTCGTGTAGGTAAGTCCATGATAGGAAGCGTCGGGGGCCGTCAGGCCTGGATATTTGTCGGCCACGGCCTCCCAGTCGAAATTGCCGCTGTCGACGATGCAACCCCCGATGGCTACGGCATGGCCGTCCATGTACTTGGTCGTGGAATGCACCACGATGTCGGCGCCCCATTGGAATGGCCGGCAGTTGATGGGCGTGGGAAAGGTGTTGTCGACAACGAAGGGCACACCCTTGGCATGAGCAACACGGGAGAATTTCTCGAAGTCAAGCACCACGCAGGAAGGGTTGGAGATACTTTCGCCGAAGAGTAACTTGGTGTTCGGGCGGAAAGCGGCGGCAATTTCTTCTTCCGAGGCGTCGGGGTCTACGAAGGTGACCTCAATGCCCATTTTCTTCATCGTCACGTTGAAGAGGTTATAAGTGCCGCCGTAGATGTCGGAGGAGGAGACCAAGTGGTCGCCCGCCTGGCAGATATTGAATACGGCATAGAAGCTGGCGGCTTGGCCCGAGGCGGTCAGTATGCCGCCGACGCCACCTTCGAGAGCGGCAATTTTGGAGGCCACGGCGTCGCAAGTGGGGTTGGCCAGACGCGAATAGAAATAGCCGTTGTCTTTCAGGTCGAAGAGTCGGGCCATTTGTTCCGATGTGTCGTATTTGAAGGTCGTGCTCTGGTAGATGGGCAGGACGCGAGACTCGCCTTTTTTGGGCTGCCAGCCGCCCTGCACGCAAAGGGTTTCGGGTTTGAATGCTTGTTCGGACACGATTCTTGATTATTAATTCATTCTTAATTATTGATTTACCAAGCGAAGAGAGGATAGTCTTTCATTAGGCCGTTCACTTGCTTGCGGACGGCGGTGATGTTCTTTTCGTCTTCCGGCTGCGAGAGCACCTGGTCGATGAGTTCGACAATTTCGCCCATGAAGGGTTCCTTGGCACCGCGGGTTGTGATGGCAGGCGTACCGACGCGTATGCCTGAAGTCTGGAAGGCCGAGCGACTGTCGAAAGGAACCATGTTCTTGTTGACAGTGATGTCGGCGGCCACCAAGGCTTTTTCAGCCACCTTTCCGGTCAGTTCAGGGAACTTGGTGCGGAGGTCAATGAGCATGCTGTGGTTGTCTGTACCGTCGGAGATAATTTTGTAGCCCTTGTCCATGAAGGCTTTCGCCAAGGTGGCGGCATTGCTCTTGACTTGTTTTTGGTAAGTCTTGAACGCTGGTTGCAGGGCTTCGCCGAAAGCGACAGCCTTGGCAGCGATGACATGTTCCAGCGGTCCGCCCTGTATGCCGGGGAAGACGGCTGAATCCAAAAGCTGTGACATCATCTTGACTTCCCCTTTGGGCGTCTTCTTGCCCCAAGGATTCGGGAAATCTTTCCCTATCAGGATGGCGCCGCCGCGGGGGCCGCGCAAGGTCTTGTGGGTGGTGGTCGTAACAATATGGGCGTACTTGAGCGGGTTGTCCAGCAAGCCGGCCGCAATCAAGCCGGCCGGATGTGCCATGTCTATCATCAGGATGGCACCCACCTTGTCGGCTATCTCGCGCATTCGTTGGTAGTCCCATTCGCGTGAATAGGCCGATCCGCCGCCGATGATCATTTTCGGCTTCTCGCGCAGGGCGATTGTTTCCATCTCGTCGTAATCCACGCGCCCGGTAGCTTCCTTGAGGTTGTAGGCGACCGCATGGTAGAGGATGCCCGAACTGTTGACGGGCGAACCGTGCGAGAGGTGTCCGCCGTGTGAGAGGTTTAACCCCATGAAAGTGTCGCCCGGGTTCAGTACGGCCAGGAAGACGGCCGCGTTGGCCTGTGCGCCGGAGTGCGGTTGCACGTTCACCCTTTCGGCTCCGAAGAGCTGCTTGAGCCGCCCGATGGCCAGCGTCTCGCTTTGGTCGACTACCTCGCAGCCACCGTAATAGCGCTTGCCGGGATAGCCTTCCGCGTATTTGTTGGTCATCACGCTGCCCATGGCTTCCATGACTTCCTCACTGACGAAGTTCTCCGAGGCAATCAGCTCGATACCCTTCATCTGGCGTTGCTTTTCCTTTTCGATCAAATCGAAAATGATGCTGTCTCTTTTCATTATATATGCTTTAGCTGTGAATGTTCAATAGATGGCCTCGGCAATCCGGCGGACGCTGTCGGAAGCCAGGTAGGAATAGAAATGCAGGCTGGGCACGCCATGACTCATCAAGTCGCGGCATTGCGTTATGCACCATTCCACGCCGACCTGCTTGGCTTCTTCGTCGGTGCTGCAGCGGCGC
>JAISGW010000148.1 GCA_031262895.1 Tannerella sp.
GAATCGGGCACGGCCTGCCAAGTCAGTTTGATTTTATCTTCGCCGAGCAACTGCAGGTTCATGTCATCAACGGGCAGGGGCTGCACCACGTAAGAAGTGCCGTATTGCGAGGCGATGAAGTGCAGGAAGCCTTTGTAAATGGCGCGGCTGACGGTGAAGCGGAAGCGCGGGTCAAGGCCGTAGCGCATGTCGGCGAAGTTCTGGTGTGAAAGCAACTCCAGCAGCATGGCGGGCACGCGGGGTACGCGGGCCTCGAAGTAAGGCTGGTTCCACATTCCCCGGCGCGTCCAGTTGGGTTCGTAAAGGGAACGGATGTCGCGCACGATGCTCGACTGTACGAGGTCGGCCAGGTCATGAGAGAGGTAGCGTGAAGCCCCGTTCTCGAAAACGCCGCCGTAGGTATCGGTCTGATAGATGGCCAATGTGCCGATGATGGAATCGTTCATCGTCGTCCCGGCGTCGGAATGGAAGGCCAGCGAAAGGTCGATGGGGATATGCAGGCCCTCTCCCGATGGATAAGAGGCCGAACCGCCGGCCAGATAGTTGACCCACAACCCGCGGCAGCGGTAGTCGTCGGTATAGTCGTTCAACCCGTGACTGGGCGAATAAATGCTGTCGGGCACGCCTGCCCATTGCAGCCAGTAACGCGCTCCCTCGCAGAAACGGGGCAGCCCGCTGGTGACGTAGGGGTAATCTATTTTCGGTACCTCGTAAGGGAGGCGCTGGGTTTGTCCCCGGGTATCGGAACTGCGGACGTTTTCGGTGGCGCCCTCTTCGGAAACGCGGCGGGCGATGTTACCCATGCCGCCGCCAATCTTCACGGCATCGGCCGTGACGATACGTCCGGCCTTGTCGGCGCTGAGGTTGCTCAAGACGACCTTGCCGCCCTCGTGGCGTCCCTGTTCGAAGCCGAAAGTGCCGAGGTATATCCAGGTGCCGCCGCCCATTTGCTGGTTCACGCGGAACTGCGTCCGGCCACCTTTGTGGTAGACGGTGTAAAGCGCGTCGTCGGTGCTGTTGGCTACGGTCTTATAGGCAACGTACACGGCATATTGCCCGTCTGCAGGGATGTCGGGAATCCATTCGGCCGTGCTTTCCTTGGCCTTCTTGCCCTTGACGGTCTCCACTTGGCGGAAAGTCCCGTCGCGGAATGGGTTCTCAAAGTCCTTATACGTCTTGTGCAGATAAGCGAAACCCTGTCCTTCGGCTTGCGCCCAGGGCTTGTCGCCCGTCGTTTCCAAGTAAACCGAGGAGGAGTCGACGCCTCCGTCGTTGTCGACGATGACCTCGTGCCTGTTCGTATCGCGTTCGCGGGGAATCAGAACGTTCGCCCCTGCGTTTTCCAGCATGGGGATGAGGAAGGGAAGGACATAGCTCTGCGTGTAAAGGTCTTCGACGGTTTCCATGAGCCGCCCGCGTTGCCATTCCCAGCGGGCGCGTTTCGGCTCGTAATATTTGCCGTGGCTCTGCCACATGGCTATATGGCGGTCGTAAAGGCCTTCGGTCGGCTGCCAGGGCTTGGAAATGTCGGTCACTAACGGCTTGACGTCCTTACGGGCGGGGTCAAAGACCTTTTCTTTCTTATCCTTCTTGGCGCGCAGTGCCTGCGGAATGAGTTCTTCGATGCTGCGTCCG
Source organism: Tannerella sp. (assembly GCA_031262895.1). GTDB lineage: Bacteria > Bacteroidota > Bacteroidia > Bacteroidales > Tannerellaceae > JAISGW01. Next base: position 1,636 of record JAISGW010000148.1, read on the forward strand.
TCGGTGCGGATTTGCAGCCGGTACTTGGCATAGTCGGCGGGCAGCAAGGCTTTGACGTCCTTGTAAATCTCCGCCACGTTCCCCTCGCGGAAAGAAATGTAGGAGCATTCGATATTGGCAAAGAGTTGCAGCGTCTTGCCGTCGACCTTCGCCGAATCAATGCGTATGTGTCCGGTTTGTACCCGGGCCTGGCGGGCGGCGGTGTCTAAATAAGCGGCTACCACCGTGCGCACATCGTCGGGAAGTTCTTGTGCTGCTGCCGTGCAAGGCATCAGCAGCAGGTTCAACAGGAGGAAGGAGAAAGGATAAATGACTTTTTTCATCGTACAATAGATGCTTTATTTTTTTTCATGAGCAGGCAAAGCCCGATAAAGGTAAAGAAGGCATTCAGGATGAGCAGTTCGTAGCTGAACTTGTAACCGCCGAACCAGCGTTCGGAGTTCTGTTGCAAGATAAAGCAAAGGATGGGTGCCACGATAGCGGCAATAGGGACGTATTTGTCGCGGACGGGTTTCTTGACGAGAATGCCGAAGGCGAACAAACCGAGAATGGGGCCGTAAGTGTAGCTGGCCAAGACGTAAACGGCGTCGATGACGCTGGTGTTGTTGACCAGATTGAAGATGAAGATGACTAAGCCCATGCCGACAGCCATACCGATATGTACTTTCTTGCGGAGCGAGACGGCTTCCTTTTCCGCCTTGTCCTTGATGCCGAGGATGTCGACCGTGAAGGAGGTGGTCAGTGCCGTCAAGGCCGAGCCGGCCGCCGAATAGGCGGCAGCTATCAGCCCGACGATGAACAGGACACCCACGATGGCCGGAAAATAGCCTCCGACGGCAATCGTCGGGAAGAGTTCATCGCTCTTGGTGACAGAGATGCCCTCGCGGGCGGCGTAGGTATAGAGCAGGACACCCAGCATAAGGAACAAGGAGATGACGAAGAACTGTAAAATACCGCTTGTAATCATGTTCTTTTGCGAGTCCCTGAAATTCTTGCAGGAAAGATTCCGTTGCATCATGTCCTGGTCCAGTCCCGTCGTAGCTATCATGGTAAAGATGCCGGCCAGGAATTGTTTGAAGAAATACTGTTTTCCATTGGGGTCGTCAAAGAAGAACATTTTCGAGAATTTGCTCCCCGAAATGGTGGAGACCATCTGGCCGAAGTCTAAGTGCAAGGCCGAAGCGATGAAGACGATACACAAGATGACTGAGGCTATCAGGCAAAATGTCTTCAAGGAATCCGTCCATATTAAGGACTTTACGCCTCCTTGGAAAGTGTAAAGCCAAACCAAAGCTACAGTGATGACGACGTTTAAAATAAAGGGGAGGTGTAAAGGTTCGAAGACCAGCAGTTGCAGGGTGAGGCAGACAAGAAAGAGGCGTACTGCGGCACCGAGCATCTTGGAGATGAAGAAAAACCAGGCGCCCGTCTTGTAGGAAGAGGCGCCGAAGCGATTCTCCAAGTATTCGTAAATAGATACGAGGTTCATCTTGTAGAACAGAGGTATCAGGACGAAGGCAATCAGGAACTGCCCCACGACGAAACCCAATACCATCTGTAAATAACCGAACCCTGAGGCCGCCACCATGCCGGGCACAGAGACGAAGGTTACGCCCGAAATGCTGGAACCTATCATGGCAAAGGCCACGACATACCATTTGGATTTACGGTTCCCGACGAAGAAACCTGCATTGTCGGCTTTATGTCCGGCAATGTATGAAACGAGGAACAGTACCGCGAAGTAGGCGACGATGGTGACGATGACGGCTAAAGGAGACATTTTGTTTAATTAAGAATTGAAAGTTGAAAGTTGAAAATGCGAGGCATTGATTATTCCTTGTAAAGTAAATAGGGTTTGCGTTCTTGCTTGAATTTGGCTACATCCGCCGCCCATGCCGCTTTAATTTCGTCGGCGGTCTTGCCGGCTTCAATCATCTTGCGGACATAACCGACGCCGATGAGGCGTTCGAAGAAGGGGCGGAAGAAATAATCATCCATGTTGAGGTTATGGTAGGCGTCAATGAGGTAGCTCAGGTCTATGCCCTTCTTGAGGATTGCTTCGTCGGAGAGGCCGCTCAGGTCTACGCCGTAGCAGAGTCGGTTGAGCTGGGGCGGATTCTTGGCGCCGGGAATGCTTCGGGGCGTAAAGGTGAAGCTGTAACCCTTCATGTTCGGATGCCCGTATATCTGGAAAGCCTTGCCTTCCACGCCGCGGCCGAGGCTGACAGGGGTCGCCTCGAAATAGCAAAGCGAAGGATAGAGGTAAACGGCCGTCATGTTCGGCAGGTTGGGCGAAGGCGGAACAGGCAGGCGGTAAAGCGTGTGGCGCGTGTAGTTCTTGCAGAGAATGACCTTCAAGTCAACTTTGCGTCCTTTGCCGAGCCAGCCTTCGCCGTTGGCCATGCGGGCCAGTTCGCCCAAGGTCAGGCCGTAAACCACGGGAATGGGCAGGCTGCCCACGCCCGACTTGTATTTCATGTCAAGGATGGGACCGTCAACGTAATTGTTCGGGTTCGGCCGGTCGAGGATGAGCACTTGCTTATGATTGTCCGCACAAGCTTCCATCAGCTTGCACATGCTTATATAATAGGTATAGAACCGGAGTCCTACATCTTGGATGTCCACAATGAGGAGGTCGAACTTCTCCATGGAAGCTGCACTCGGCTTTCCGTCCTTGCCGTCGTATAGCGACAGGATAGGGACGCCGGTTTGCGGGTCGACCGAACTGGCCACATGTTCGCCCGCGTCCGCATGGCCGCGGAAGCCGTGCTCGGGTGAAAAGATGGCCGTCACCTTGAATTGGTGTTCCAGCAGGAGGTCAAGGACATGCTGCTGGGTGTTGCCAACCAGACCGGTCTGGTTGGCAACA
>JAISGW010000183.1 GCA_031262895.1 Tannerella sp.
AGGTTCTGGCCGAAGGCGGCGTCGACCGTATCATGTTCGACAACTTTTCCTTGGACGATACCCGCAGCGGCGTGACGCTGGTGAACAAACGCTACGAAATCGAGTCGTCCGGCGGCATCACCCTCGCGACACTGCGCGCTTATGCCGAGACCGGCGTCGACTTCATCTCCGTAGGCGCTTTGACACATTCGGTGAAAAGCTTGGATATGAGCTTAAAGGCCAGCTTTAAAAAATAAAATGTAAGCAGGCGCACCTTGTATATGAGGGAATCCTATATCTTTGCCGACAGAATGTCATTAAAAACATGGAATAAGCAATGAAGAAAGAAAACATCCTTGCCGCCTTGGAAGCAAAGCATCCTGGAGAAAAGGAGTATTTGCAAGCGGTAAAAGAAGTCCTCGTCTCTATTGAGGAGGTCTACAACCAACATCCTGAATTTGAGAAGGCAAAAATCATCGAACGCCTGGTTGAGCCGGATCGTATTTACACCTTCCGTGTGCCTTGGGTAGACGACCGGGGCGAGGTGCAAGTCAACTTGGGCTACAGGGTTCAGTTCAACAATGCCATCGGCCCTTACAAGGGCGGCCTTCGTTTCCACCCTTCCGTCAACCTGTCCATCTTGAAATTCCTCGGTTTCGAACAGATTTTCAAGAATTCCTTAACGACCCTTCCCATGGGAGGCGCCAAAGGCGGTTCCGACTTCGCGCCGCGTGGCAAGAGCGAAGCTGAAATCATGCGCTTCTGCCAGGCCTTTATACTGGAACTCTGGCACAACCTCGGCCCCGACACCGACGTGCCGGCCGGCGACATCGGCGTAGGCGGCCGTGAAATCGGCTACATGAACGGCATGTACAAGAAGCTCACCCACATGCACCACGGCACCTTCACCGGCAAGGGCCTTGAATACGGCGGTTCCATCCTGCGTCCCGAGGCGACCGGCTTCGGTAGCCTGTACTTCGTGCACCAAATGCTCGAAGAACACGGCATTGACATCAAGGGCAAGACTGTCGCCGTCTCCGGCTTCGGTAACGTGGCTTGGGGCGCTGCTACCAAAGCGGCCGAACTCGGCGCCAAGGTGGTCACCCTCTCCGGCCCCGACGGCTACGTGTACGACCCCGACGGCGTCTGCGGCGAGAAAATCGACTATATGCTCGAACTCCGCAATTCCGGCAACGACGTGGTCGCTCCTTATGCCGACAAATTCCGCTCGGCCAAGTTCTTTGCCGGCAAACGCCCCTGGGAACAGAAAGTGGATATCGTCATCCCCTGCGCTACGCAAAACGAATTGGACGAGAACGACGCCAAGCGGATTGTCGCTAACAAGACGCTCTGCATCGCGGAAACTTCCAACATGGGTTGCACGGCCGAGGCGGTCGATTACTTCATCGCCAACAAGGCGCTCTTTGCCCCGGGCAAGGCGGTCAACGCGGGCGGTGTGGCTACCTCCGGCTTGGAAATGAGCCAGAATGCCATGCACCTCTCCTGGACGGCTGCCGAAGTAGACGAGCGTCTGCATCACATCATGAGCAGCATCCACCAGCAATGCGTGGAGCACGGACGCGAAGGCAACTACATCAACTACGTGAAAGGCGCCAACATCGCCGGCTTCATGAAAGTGGCTCACGCCATGATGGGGCAGGGCGTTATTTGACGACTTCTTCTTATTACTAATCTATCATTTTGAACTCTTTGCAGGCAGGGGCTTCCGCTCCTGCCTTTTTTTGTGGCCCCCAACGGAGGTTCCCATAGTTTTTTTCTGTTTCGTCACCAGCCGTAAGCCGGTGTTTAACAGCGTGATGCCGGTGACCAAGGCTTTCGTCACCGGCTTGTTTCGGGCAGCCTTAGCCGCCGTCCTTCCCCGGCCTCAAAAAGCAGGGAGTTTGCGCGAAAACATGGAACTTTTAGCGACCAAAAGTCCTATGTTTTTCCAAAAATATGGAACTTATTTTTTAGGATTTAGCAGTTAGGAGATAGGAAGCAGTAGCATGCTGAATACTATCCCGCTAAATATGGCCGCCAATACGTTAAATCGCGGCCTCAAGACGTTGAATTTTCGCCGCGAGACGTTGAGATTTCGCCGCGGGACGTTGAATTCTCGCCGCGAGACCTGGTCTTATCGTCGTGAAACCTGGTGACGAAAACCTCTGTCATACCTAAGCAGCTGAATATGAATACGTATGACGAAGTGATACAAGCATGGAAAAACTTTACTCTTCATTCAATTCGTACGATTTGTCGTGCGAATTGTACGATCTGTCACCTGGGTAGAGGTTGCGCCGCCCTACTTTTGCCGCCGGAATTCATTTAAAATATGCTATATGAATCATTATTATTCTGATTATGGGCAAAAGGGATTGCGGCTGGCACTGCTGGCGGCATCCCATTTGCTGCCCGCGGTGTCTTGTACCGACGAGACCGCGGAACGCGGCGGTGTGACCCCGCCACCCGAAGCGCCTTCATCCGGCGCGATCCGTTTCCATTCCTCGGCCTTCGACCCGAAGACGTCGACGAAGACGCCGGTGATAGACGGGAAC
>JAISGW010000204.1 GCA_031262895.1 Tannerella sp.
TCGTGCGCGTGGATGACGTCGAACTGTTCCTTGCGGGCGATGACGCCGGCCACGATGGAGTAATTGTTGATTTCCTCCATCAGGTTGTCGGGATAACGCCCGGAAAATTCCAGACAGCCCAGGTCGTTGACATGGCAATAGCGGAAGTCCGCGTAAATATGGCTGCGCAGGTCGTAGTATTCCTGCGGGTCCATATAGCGGCCGATACGGTCCTTGAGATAGTGGTAATCCACGTCTTTCCAGACGATGGGCACGTTGCAGGCGCCGATAATATGGAGGAAGCTCTGGTCTTCGTCGCCCCAAGGCTTGGGCAGCACGAAGGTGATTTGCATATCCGGCTGCGTGGCCAAGCCCTTGGTCATGCCGTAGCTGGCGGTACCTAATCCGCCGAGTATGTGTGGGGGGAATTCCCATCCGAACATGAGCGCTTTCATTGTTGTTCTTACTTATTGGGCTTGATTATTATATTGATTCAGAAGTTTCAGCACCCGCAGGATGGCGGCCACGTTCATGGCGAAGGAGATAGCCCCGCGTCCGGTGAAGGGCGGGTTGCCGTCAAAGAGTTCGGGTATGGTACCGATGCAGTGCAGTCTCATCTCTTCTTCCATGGAGATGAGCATGCGTTCGGCGAAGGAGATGCCGCTGCGGCCGAAGATGCTGAGGTAGGCTTCCAGGTAGGAGCCTAAAAGCCAAGGCCAGGCCGCCCCCTGGTGGTAGGCCAGGTCGCGTTCGTATTGCGGCCCCACGTAATTAGGCCGGTAACCCTCGCTTTTGGGGCTGAGCGAACGGAGGCCCTTCGGGGTGAGCAGCTCTTTGGTGACAATGTCGACCACGGCGCGCTTCTGCTTTTTCGTCAGCGGGGAATAAGGCATGGACACCGCGAAAATCATGTTGGGGCGGACGCTCCAGTCGACGGCGCCCCCGCTGACGGAATCGAAGAGATAATTGTAGCCGTTGACGAAGGTTTCGGGGAAAGACTGGCCGACCTTGGTGATAAGGTCGTCTATTTCCGCGTCGGCCTGCCCCGACAGTTCCCTGTAGAAGCAGAGCGCGTCGTACCACAGGGCGTTGAATTCGACAATATAGCCCGAACGGGGTACGACCGGGCGGCCGTTCACGGTAGCGTTCATCCAGGTGATGGCCTTCTCGCGGCCGTGATGCGCATAGAGCAGGCCGTTTTCGGTGAGTTGCATGTCGGGATGCTTGCCTGAGCGCAGGAAGTCGAGCAGCTCTTTGACGAAGCCGACATAGCGTTCGCGGCAGGCGTCGAGACCGCAATGGCGGGCATACTGCTGGATGGCCCAGATGCACCAGAGGGTCACATCCGGCTGCCGGATTTCCCGGATGACCGCGTCCTCCGTCCCTTCGGCCATGTAACTCCGCAGGGCGGGCATGGCCGTGCGCATGATTTTCTCGAAACGCACGGGGTCGTCTATGGAAAGGGTACAGCCGGGCAGAGAGATGAACAGGTCGCGCGCACGCACCTTGAACCAAGGATAGCCGGCCAACAGGTAGGCGTCGGTCTCGTTCGGACGGAAATAGAATTGTTGTGCCGAATTTTTCAGGCAATTGTAAAAGCTGGTGCGCGGGGTGCGGTAACTGATTTCCTGGTCGAAAAGTTCGGGCAGGCAACTGGTGTCGGCCGGACTGTCGCCGGCGCAGAACACTAAGGTCTCCCCCTTCTTGATGGGTAATTCGAAATAGCCCGGCACGAAAAGGTCTTCCTTATAAGGATAGCCCCGCTCCTGCTCCTTGGGATATTCTATGCCGTTGTACCAATAAGGTTCGAAGATAAAGCGGGCTTCCTTGTTGAACTGCATGTGCAATTCGGGATAACCGGGGTAAAGACACATCTTGATGCCGTTGGGAATGGCCGTGTGCGCGGTGTTGATGGCATCATTGGCTTGGGTCAGCTCGTTTACATTGCGGAAAGCCAGGAAAGGGCGGAAACGCAAGACGGTTTCGGAATGGGCGTCTTCCAGGCGATAGCGTATCAGGATGCGGTTTTCGTACAAGGAAAAGACTTTCTCTTTGGAAAGCACCACCCCGCCTACGCGGTAAAGCGTGCGGGGAACTACTTCACAACTGTATTCGCGGATGTATTTGTGGCCGTTGGGACTGAAACTGCCGTTCGCGTATTTATGCAGGCCCATGTTGAATTCGGCGCCATGCTGTACGACCGTTTCGTCGAAAGAGGAAAGCAGCACGTGGTTGTCTTCGTCAAGTTCAGGTACCGGCATAACCAGCAAACCGTGGTATTTTCTCGTATTACAATCAACCACGGTAGTGCAGTGGTAGGCTCCCTTTCGGTTTGTGCGGAGCACTTCTCGGCTAAGGGATTCCTCCAGGTTGATCATGATTGTTTTATCGAATGCAAGATAGCTCATAATGTAACCCTTTAAGTCTTTCATTTCAATCAATCAAAAGTACGGTTTTTCCGACAAACGCAAACAAATAGCTCTCTTTTTTGTTTGCAAAACGCCCGATAATAAAAAAAGCACTCCCCCTTTTTTGGAAGAGCGCCTTTCCCGATTCGTCGCTTTGGAGCTGCCTGCGCAGCCCCTCAGGGGAGTTATTCTAACTTTTTGTTGAGGATGATATGCACCAAATAACCAACGACAATGACGCCCAACCCCCCCAACAAGATATTGTTGGTGACGTTATCGGTAAAAGCGGGTATGGCCAATATCAGCACGCCTATCAACAGGATGACAACTCCCAAGTTCTTCAACAGCTCGTTCATGGTGATATTATTTTTTGTTGTTAATATTTTCTCTGCCTGCAAAGGAAGCAATAATAAATGAGAGAGAAAATTTTTCCAATAAAAAATCTGTACCTTGCAGGCGTTTTCTTAACCTTGATGAAAGATTGACAGACAAGTGATGGCGCGTTTCTTTTATGTGGTATACACTTGGTTGGTATTCATGCCGCTCTTCGTGATACTGACCATTTTGACGGCCCTTTTAACCATTGCGGGCTGCTTATTGGGCGGCGAACGTTTCTTTTCTTATTATCCGGGCATGCTTTGGTCGCGGCTGACTTGTTATTTGGCGCTTTGCCCCGTCAAGGTGCGCGGGCGCGAGCATATAAGCAAAGGACAGTCGTATGTTTTTGTGGCCAACCACCAGGGAGCCTTTGACATTTTTCTTATTTATGGATTCCTTGGTGTGCCCATCAAATGGATGATGAAGGCCGGTCTGGAAAAGCTGCCCTTTGTCGGCGCCGCCTGCCGGGCGGCCGGGTTTATTTTCGTGGATAATTCCTCGCCTGCCGCAGCGGCCCGCAGCGTGCACGAGGCCGAACGGGCGACCAAGGAAAAGGCCGCCAGCCTTTGCATCTTCCCCGAAGGTTCGCGCTCGAAGAACGGCCGCATGGGACGTTTCAAGAAAGGGGCTTTCCAAATTGCCTTAGACCAGCGGCTGCCTTTGGTGCCCATCACCCTGAACGGACCTTACCACATCTTGCAAATGGGAAGCCTGAACTTGCATCGTCATCGCATGGAGATGCTTATCCACCCGCCCCTTTCGACAGAAGGACTGGAAGCCGGACCGCGTACGCTGGTCAGCTTGGCCGAACAAACGAAGGAAGTCATCGCTTCCGGCTTGTGGGAAGAATTCCGCACTTCGTAAGGCGCAAACCCAGACCGAGGCGATTACCGAAGAGGTCGCCCCTGTCGCAGGCCAGGGAAGCCGTAAGCGTCCAACCGGGCAATTTCGCATTGCGGCAAACCAATTCAAACAAGCCGGAAAAGTTGCGGCTGACATTCAGGAAGGGCGCATAAGGCGTGCCCCAACCGCGCATGCGGGTGAGCAGCAAGCGATAGGTAAACCCAGTACAAATATCTCCCGAAAGGCCTAAGTGCCAATTGTTGGTGCGGGTGTTCTGGAAACCGGGCGCCGTGTCGGCGTTATAAATGGGCGAGGTCAACAGCGGGTTGCCTATGGCTTGATTGAAATAAGAGGCACCGGTCGTGTACTCCCCGTTATTGTAATAATCATCTGCCCCGCCTCCGCGGCCGGGATGCAATTTATGGTCGAATTGAATGAAATGGAAGGGGCCGGTCTGATTACGCGTTTCCACGATTTCGACCACGAGTTTCCGCAACCAGGGCCAAGGCAATTCGGCCTCAAGCCCCCACAGTCCGTCCCAACCGTTGTCGAACTCCATGCCGGAGCGGTCGTTGAAAAGGTGCTGATGGTAGGCGCGCAAGGCCCATTGGCGCGCCTCGTAGCTCAGCCGGAAGTCATAAGAACCGTAATGGCTGCCCAATACGTTGATTTGGTCTTGTTCCGAAGCCGTGCTTCCGCCGCCTTTACCCATGACGATACGCCAAAAATCCAGGAATCCCTGGGGCTGCTTTCCCAAGCGGGGGTCGGTCGACGTGCCGCCCCATTGCGCCTCATGTTGTATGCCGAATAGGAAGGAAAGCGGCGCAGCGCCTTTCGTGTCCTTGATTTGCAGATAAAGCGACTTGTGATGCCAGAGGATGTCGCGCACATAAGGTGAATCCACCCGGTCGGCCTGCTTGAGATAATTCCCGTCGAAGGAACGCCCTATGCTGAAATCGCCTTTCGCCTGCAACCAGCCTTTCGTGAAGGGCAAAACGGCGAAGTCGGGTAAAGCTAAGCGGATACCCGGGATGGGGCGGGCATCCTTGGAAAGCACCATGTCGCCGGAACTTAGCGATTCGTCCCATAAGGCCGTGTATTGCTCCTTGTTGCCTATTTGTAGCAACAGGCTCCGGTAATGCAGTTCGCCGTACAATTGGCGGATGATAAAGTGGCTGTATGCCGGCGTAAGGGCGGTCAAATCGAGGCCGGCCGCCCATCGGAAGCCTTTCCCGAAGCCGCCTTTATAAAAAGCCCCGGCACTCAGGAACGCATTGCCGTTTTCAAGCGGCACCAAACCGTAGCGATTCGAGACCAACCAAAAAGGGCTGCCTGCCCCCCGGCCGCCGGAGCCGAAAGCTTCCACCCGATAACTCAAGCTGTCCGCCGCTGAGGCTTCTCCGTAAGCCGCCCCCAAAAACATCAGCAGGGACAAAAGCATCCCCTTCCATAATGATTTCCGCATCTCGTCGTTTTTGGCGGCAAAAATAAGCAATTCTTCCGGCGGGCGGAAAACGGGAATATGGGAAAATAGTCGCATCTTTGCGGCCGAAAAAGAATATGAAAACACTGGATTATATTTACCATAGCGGGTTTGCCTTGGAAACGGAAAAGGTGAACGTCATCATTGATTATTACAAGGACAGCTCGGAAAGCGCCCATGGGCAAGGTCTCGTCCATGAGCGCTTGCTGCGGGATCCGCGCAGGCTTTATGTGCTGGCCACGCATTTTCATCCCGACCATTTCAATCCGGAGGTGCTCGCTTGGAAAGCACTGCATCCGGACATACGTTATATCTTTTCCAAAGACATCCTCAAGCACAAGCGCGCTGCCGCAGAAGCGGCCACCTACCTCAGGAAGGGCGAATGTTATGAAGACGACTGCCTCCGCATTGAAGCTTGCGGCTCTACCGATGTGGGCAGTTCTTTTCTCATCCATTTGGGTGATTGCTTGGTCTTCCATGCCGGCGACCTGAACAACTGGCATTGGAGTGAGACCTCTACGGAGCAGCAGATACGCAAGGCTGACGGGGATTTCCTCGCCGAACTGGCTTACGTGAAGGAGAAAGCTCCGGCGGTAGATTTGGCCTTGTTCCCGGTAGACCGCCGGATGGGCGGCGACTACATGAAGGGCGCCCGGCAATTCGTCGGGCAAATCAAAACCGCCGTTTTCGTACCCATGCACTTCGGCGAGGATTATGCGGGAGGCAATGCCTTCCGCGAGGAAGCGGAAAAGGCCGGTTGCCGTTTCCTGAGCATCAGCCGGCGGGGCGAAAGCTTCCCCTGTTTCGGCCAATGCCCTGCTCATTGACGGACTTCGGGAGGTAATGATTTTTGGTTTTTTTATTTGGGTGCTTAGGAAAAGTGCGTATTTTTGCGCCCGATAATAATAAAAAAGCAAAATGTATAGCAAGCTGGCAAGTCTGATTTCCATTTCCCTTATTCGCATCCTCCTATGGGGAGAGCAATGAGGAAGTGGGTCTGTTGCCGTAAAGCCGCGTACATAAGTATATGATAACGACCTCTCTCACTTCCGAAGTGGGGGAGGTTTTTTTATGGAAAGAATATATGGAAGAAAACAGATTGTTTATTTTCGACACGACCCTGCGTGACGGCGAACAAGTGCCCGGCTGCCAGTTGAACAGCGTGGAGAAAATCCAAGTGGCCAAGGCACTCGAAGCCTTGGGAGTCGACGTCATCGAGGCGGGCTTTCCCGTTTCCAGTCCGGGCGACTTCCATAGCGTGGTGGAGATAGCCAAGGCCGTGACCTGGCCCTGCATCTGTGCCCTGACGCGGGCGGTGGAGAAAGACATCGACGCGGCGGCCGAGGCCCTGAAGCAGGCCAAGCGCGCCCGCATCCACACGGGCATAGGCACCTCCGACTATCACATCCGCTACAAGTTCAATTCCAACCGTGAGGAGATACTCCAGCGTGCCGTCGCCTGCGTGAAGTATGCCAAGCGTTATGTGGAGGACGTGGAGTTCTACGCCGAGGACGCGGGCCGCACCGACAACGAATACCTGGCGCGGGTGGTCGAGGCCGTCATCAAGGCGGGCGCCACGGTGGTGAATATCCCCGATACGACGGGCTATTGCCTGCCGGCCGAGTACGGTGCCAAGATACGCTACCTCTTCGAGCACGTCGACGGCATCCAGAAGGCCGTCATCTCCACGCATTGCCACAACGACTTGGGCATGGCTACGGCCAACACCGTGGAGGGCGTCCTCAACGGCGCGCGCCAGGTGGAGGTCACCGTCAACGGCATAGGCGAGCGGGCGGGTAACACCGCCCTGGAGGAAATTGCCATGATTTTCAAATGCCACAAGGCCCGGGGTATCGTGACCAACATCAACAGCCGGAAGATTTGCGCCACCAGCCGCATGGTGTCGAGCCTGATGAACATGCCGGTGCAGCCCAACAAGGCCATTGTCGGCCGTAACGCCTTCGCCCACTCCTCGGGCATACACCAGGACGGCGTGCTGAAGAACCGGGAGAGCTACGAAATCATAGACCCCCGGGAGGTGGGCGTCGACGACAACGCCATCGTGCTGACTGCCCGCAGCGGCCGCGCCGCCCTCAAGCACCGCCTGCACGTGCTGGGCGTGGAGCTGACGCAGGAGAAGCTTGACGCCGCCTACGAGGCCTTCCTCAAATTGGCCGACCGCAAGAAGGACATCCACGACGACGACCTCCTCATGCTCGTGGGCAAGGACCTGAGTGCCATGCGGCGCATCAAGCTCGATTATCTGCAGGTCACTTCGGGCGTAGGCTTGCGCCCCGTGGCCAGCGTGGGCCTTGACATCGCCGGCGAGAAATTCGAGGCGGCCGCCTCCGGCAACGGGCCGGTCGACGCCGCCATCCGCGCCATCAAGGTCATCCTCCACCGCCAGACGACCATACAGGAGTTCCTCATCCAGGCCATAGACAAGGGTAGCGACGACATGGGCAAGGTGCATATACAGGTGGAATACGAGGGGAATGTTTACTATGGCTTTGCCGCCAATACCGACATCATCGCCGCATCGGCCGAAGCCTATATTGATGCAATCAATAAATTGGGGGACAAATAGACAATAAGACTTTTAAGACAATGAGACAATGAGACAATAAGACCGTAAGATTATAAGATTATGAGACTATAAGACTATAAGACCGTAGACTACGTAATCTTAAAGTCTTAAAATCTTAAAGTCTAATAGTCTTAGAATCTCAAAGTCTGATGGTCTAATAGTCTTAAAGTCTCAGAGTCTAATTAGTCTCAAAATCTCAAAATATGAAAACCTTATTCGAAAAGATATGGGATGCCCACGTGGTGGACACCCTGCCCGACGGCACCGAGCAATTATACATAGACCGGCTGTATTGTCACGAGGTGACTTCGCCCCAGGCCTTCGAGGGCCTGCGGCGCCGCGGCCTGAAACCTTTCCGGCCCGCGCAGGTCACCTGCCTGCCCGACCATAACATCCCCACTCTCGGCCAGGAGAAGCCCATAGCCGACCCCGTCTCCAAGGAGCAGGTCGACACGTTGGAGCGTAACGCGCGTGCGTTTGGCCTGGACTGCTACGGCCTGATGCATCCCAAGAACGGCATCGTGCATGTGGCCGGCCCGGAACAGGGGTTGACCCTGCCGGGTATGACCCTTGTCTGCGGCGACTCGCACACCTCCACCCATGGCGCCTTAGGCGCCATCGCCTTCGGCATAGGCACCTCGGAAGTGGAGATGGTGCTGGCCACCCAATGCCTGCTGCAACGCCGCCCCAAGACGATGCGCATCAGGGTGGACGGACGTTTGCAGCGCGGCGTGACGGCCAAGGATTTGGCGCTTTACCTGATTCGCGAAATCGGCACGGGAGGCGCCACCGGCTATTTCATCGAGTATGCCGGCGAGGCCGTGCGCGCCCTTTCCATGGAAGGACGCCTGACGCTCTGCAACCTCTCCATAGAGATGGGCGCCCGGGGCGGTTTGGTGGCCCCCGACGAGACCACCTTCGCCTACGTCCGCGGGCGCGAGGGGGCGCCCAAGGGCGAGGCCTGGGAAAAGGCCCTCGCCTACTGGCGGACGTTGCCAAGCGACCCCGGAGCTGAATTTGACAAGGAAAGAGGCTTCCGCGCCGCTGACATAGAGCCGCAAATCACGTACGGCACCAACCCCGGCATGAGCGTCGACATAGGCAAACGCATCCCCTCCCTCGACGAGGTACCCCTTGACGGGCGTGCCTCTTTCGAAAAGGCGCTCCGTTACATGGGCTTCCGCCAGGAGGAGGACATGATAGGCAAACGCATCGACTACGTCTTCCTGGGTAGCTGCACCAACGGACGCATAGAGGACTTCCGCGCCTTCGCCTCCCTCGTGAAAGGCCGCAAGAAAGCGCCGCAGGTCACCGCCTGGTTAGTGCCGGGCAGTTGGGCCGTTGTCCGCCAGATACAGGCCGAGGGCCTTGACCGGGTCTTGGCTGAGGCGGGCTTTGAGCTGCGCCAGCCCGGATGTTCCGCCTGTCTGGCCATGAACGACGATAAGGTGCCTGCCGGGAAATATGCCGTATCCACTTCCAACCGCAACTTTGAGGGGCGTCAAGGTCCCGGCGCCCGCACCCTGTTGGCCAGTCCGCTGGTGGCTGCCGCCGCCGCCCTCACCGGCCGCCTTACCGACCCCCGTTCCTTAATGTAATGATGCAATGAAAGAGAAGTTCAATATTTTGGAATCCACCTGCGTGCCGCTCCCCTTGGAGAACGTGGATACCGACCAAATCATCCCGGCGCGCTTCCTGAAGTCCACCTCCCGCGAAGGCTTCGGCGAGAACCTCTTCCGCGACTGGCGCTATGCGGAAGACGGGCTTCCGAACTATGACTTCGTGTTGAACCAAGACAGGTACGAGGGGCAGATACTGCTGGCCGGGAAGAATTTCGGCTGCGGCTCCTCGCGCGAACATGCGGCCTGGGCTATCGCCGGCTACGGCTTCCGCGCCGTGGTCAGCAGCTTCTTCGCCGACATCTTCAAGAACAACGCCCTGAACAACGGACTGCTGCCCGTCGTTGTTGCACCCGCCTTTCTCAAGGCGCTCTTCCGCTGCGTGGAGGCGCGGCCTTCCACCCGCCTCTCCATCGACCTGCCCGCCCAGACGCTCACCAATCTGGAAGACGGAAGCAGCACGCATTTCGACATCAACCCTTTCAAGAAGGATTGCCTGCTCAAGGGTTTGGACGAAATCGACTACCTCCTGGCCAATAAGAAGAAGATAGAGGATTACGAGAAGAAGTCTAAGAAAAATGATTGAGATAATGGATACGACCTTGCGCGACGGCGAGCAGACCTCCGGCGTGTCGTTTGCCGCGCACGAGAAGCTCGGCATCGCGCAGGCCCTGCTTTCCGAGGCGGGTGTCGACCGCATCGAGGTGGCTTCGGCGCGCGTCTCGGAAGGCGAATTCGAAGGGGTGGCCCGGCTCTCGGCCTGGGCGGCCCGCACCGGCCATCTCGAGCAGGTCGAGGTGCTCGGCTTCCTCGACGGCGGGCAGTCGCTCGACTGGATAGAGAAGGCCGGCTGCCACGTGGTGAACCTCCTCTGCAAAGGCTCCTTCCGCCATGTCACCGAGCAGCTGCGCAAAACGCCGGAGGAGCATCTGGCCGACATACGCGCCAACGTGGAGGCCGCCCACCGGCGGGGGCTGGAGGTCAACCTCTATCTGGAGGACTGGTCGAACGGCATGAAGCATTCCCCCGACTACGTCCGCACGCTGGTCGACGGCCTCCTCGACCTGCCCATCCGCCGCTTCATGCTGCCCGACACCCTCGGCCTGCTCAATCCCGACGAGACCTACGCCTATATGACGGAGATGCTGGCCCGCTATCCGCAATTGCAGTTCGATTTCCACGCGCATAACGACTACGACCTGGCCGTGGCCAATGTCTATGCCGCCGTGAAGGCCGGCGTGAAGGGCATACACACCACCGTCAACGGCCTGGGCGAACGGGCCGGCAACGCCCCGCTGGCCAGCGTGCTGGCCGTGCTGCACGACCAATTGGGCGAGACGACCCACCTGAACGAAAGCCGCCTCAACCGCCTCAGCCGCTTGGTGGAAACCTATTCGGGCATACATATCCCCCCCAACAGCCCCATCGTGGGCGAGTCGGTCTTCACCCAATGCGCGGGCGTGCATGCCGACGGCGACTCGAAGAACCACCTTTACTATAACGAGCTGCTGCCCGAACGCTTCGGGCGCGTCAGGGAATACGCCCTGGGGAAGACTTCCGGGAAGGCCAGCATACGGAAAAACCTCGAGGCCCTCGGCATTGACCTCGACGAGAAAATGATGCGCAAGCTCACCGACCGCATCATCGAGCTGGGCGATAAGAAGGAAATGGTCACGCAAGACGACCTGCCCTATATCATCAGCGACCTGGTCAACCAGGAAACGGGCGCCAACCAGAAGGTAAAAATCCTGAACTACTCCCTCTCCCTGGCGCAGGGCCTGAAACCCGTGGCCACCCTCAAAATAGCCATCGACGGGCGGAGCTATGAGCAGTCGGCCTCCGGCGGCGGGCAGTATGACGCCTTCGTGCGCGCCCTGCGAAAGATATACGCCGACTTGGGCAAGCCCTTCCCCATGCTGACCAATTATTCCGTCAGCATACCCCCCGGCGGGCGTACCGACGCCTTCGTGCAGACCATCATCTCCTGGAACTTCGCCGGCCGCGACTTCAAAACCCGTGGCCTCGACGCCGACCAGACCGAGGCCGCCATTCAGGCTACCCTCAAAATGCTCAACAAAATCGAAAACGAATAAGAGGCCGTGAATTTTTTCACGACCTCGCCCGACCCTCGGGGAAAGCCGTGAATTTTTTCACGACCCTCCCCAGCCTCAGGGAAGGCCGTGAATTTTTTCACGACCTCGCCCGACCTTCGGGGAAGGCTGTGAATTTTTTCACGACCTTCCCCAGCCTCAGGGAAGGCTGTGAATTATTTCTTGAGGTCGTAAATGCGACGGATGATGTCGACCACCTTCATGCCTTCGAGCACGTTGGTCGTGATAGGCTCCGGCGTGTCGCCCGTGAGGACATTGACAACGTTGCGGATGACGAAGTTGTGGTTTTGCGCCGAGCCTTTGTAAGCCCCATAGTCGTTGCCGGGGTTCGTGGGCGGCAGTTCGGGCATCACGTAGTCCTTGATGTGGCAGTATTCCACCTTGTCCATGTATTGGCCGCCGATTTTCACGCTGCCGTTTTGGGCCACGACCAGAAGGCTGCTTTCCATGTTTTTGTCCCATACGGAAGTGGAGTAGTTGAGCGAGCCTATCCCGCCGCGCTTGAAGCGGAAGCTGACGATGCCGGAGTCCTCGAAGTCGGTCAGCCCGGCGTGGTTGAAGTCGGCGAAGCGCGCCTGTATGTCGCAGATGTCGCCGAAGAGCCAGTACATGATGTCGATGAAGTGGGAGAATTGGGTGAAGAGGGTGCCCCCGTCGAGGCCGGCGTCGCCGTGCCAGCCGCCGTGCTTGTAGTAGCGGGAGTCACGGTTCCAATAGCAGCAGAGCTGCACCATGTAAATCTCGCCCAGGCGCCCCGACTCGACCATCTCCTTTATCCAGACGGAGGGGGGCGAGTAGCGGTTCTGCATCACGCAGAAGACCTGCCGCCTGTGCTTGAGCGAGGCGTAGACGACCTGCTCTGCCTCGGCCAGATGGAGCGCCAGGGGCTTTTCTATGACTACGTGGTAGCCGGCTTCTATGGCCTCGAGCGC
>JAISGW010000205.1 GCA_031262895.1 Tannerella sp.
GCACCAGCGTGCATCCGCTCATCCGCCCGGGAGCGCCGCATTCGTCAACAAAGATATGAGCCGTAGCCGCACAGAGTATGCTGTTAAAGGGGCGGGTCACGGCTTGCAAGGCCACCGAATTGGCACCCGTCCCGTTGAACACGAAGAAAGGCTCGGCAGCCTCCCCAAAGATTTCTTTCAAGCGGCAGACAGCCTTTGCGGTCCAAGGGTCGTCGCCGTAGCCGACCGCATGGTCGACGTTCGCTTCGCGCAAGGCCTCCATCACACGCGGATGGACGCCGGAATTGTTATCACTGGCAAAACTTCTCATGATGCTTAATTATTAAAACCATTAACAGGTTGGGCTTTTTCTTTAGCTCCGTGCAAAAATACGATAAATCAAGCATACAAATATTTCGTTTCCAATTATTTTGTAATTTAGGCGCCGGAATGGAGACTTCTAACAGCTCCCTCCTTTATTGAACCTTTTAAATATAACTTCTATGACTAACAGACGTGAATTTTTACGCAACGCATCGATTTTGACCGTGGGGGGGCTGCTGGCCGGCCGCACGGGCCATGCCGCTTCCGCCAACTTTCCGGCAGCGGCCGCCATGCCGGCCGCCCAAAAGAAAAACATCGGACTGCAAACTTACTCCCTGGGCAACGAATTGTGGGAAAACACACCCGAAGTGCTCAAGAAGCTGGCCTCTTACGGCTACACGCACGTAGAACTGGCCGGCTATGACGGCAAGGGGAACTTCGGACCGGTGAAGATGGCCGACTTCAAGAAGATGGCCGACGATGCCGGGCTGCGCATCACCAGTTCGCATATCAACCCGCCCTTCCGGGTTTACACGCCCGACATACTACCCAAACTGAAAGATTACTGGAAGACGGTCTGCGAACAACACGCCGCCATCGGCTGCAAGTACGTCGTGCAACCCAGCCTGCCCGAAATCCTGAGCGTGGAAGAGGGGCAGACCGTAGGCTCCTACTTCACCGAGGCAGGCAAGATAGCCAAGGCCGCCGGCCTACAATGGGGCTACCACAGCCACAACGTGGAATTCGCCAAGGTCGTGCCCGGAGGCAAGGAAGCTTACTCCGGCTACGGCTGGCACCGCCTGCCCGAAGGAGCCAAATACATCTATGATGTGCTGATGGCTGCCACCGATCCCGCTTACGTCATCTTCGAACTTGACTGCTACTGGGCCGTGATGGGCATGCAGGATCCCTGCGCCCTGATGCGGGAATATCCCACGCGTATCCGCCTGCTCCATATCAAAGACAAAGCCGTGCTGGGCGAATCTGGCATGATGAACTTCGAGATGATCTTCAAGCAGGCCTACGCCATAGGTATCAAGGACTGGTTCGTCGAGCTGGAAGGCATCAAGACCCGCCCCACCCAGCTGGAAGGCTGCAAAGCCTGCGCCGAATACTTGCTCAAGGCTCCCTTCGTCAAGTAAAGGACAAGAGAAATAGCCACCGCATTTTCTTGAAAAAAGGGGAAAAGCTCCCCTTTTTCAAGAAAATGCTATATATTTGCAGTCCAAAAAATTAATATTGACAACATGACGAAAGCAGACATCGTGAGAGAAATCTCAAAAGACTCAGGCATAGACAAACAATCGGTGCTCACTAGCGTGGAGTCTTTCATGGACATCGTGAAGAGTTCGTTGGCCAGAGGAGAAAATGTCTACCTCCGGGGCTTCGGCAGTTTCATCGTGAAGCGGCGCGCACAAAAGACCGCACGCAACATTTCCAAGAACACGACCATCATTATCCCCGAACACAACATCCCCTCGTTTAAGCCTGCGAAGACTTTTCATGACCAAGTGAAATAACAATTAACTGGAAGTATAACATAATAAAGCAAGCAAACAATGCCAAGCGGAAAGAAAAGAAAAAGGCACAAGATGTCTACGCACAAGCGGAAAAAGAGGCTGAAAAAGAATCGGCACAAGAAAAAATAAGCGCCGTCACGCACCCTCTAAAGAACAAACTTAATATGTGGTCTTTTAAGTTTGTTCTTTGTGCATATAGCAAGGCCACCCATGCAAACCTCTTTTATAGTGATAAGCGAATTAGTAGTAGACGTACAGCCCAAAGAGGTGTCGATTGCCGTCTTGGAAGACAAGAGCTTGGTGGAACTCCAAAAGGAGGCCCGCAACTTGTCCTTCGCGGTAGGCGACATCTACATCGGCAAAGTGAAAAAGCTGATGCCGGGTTTGAACGCCGCCTTCGTGGATGTAGGCTATAAGAAGGATGCATTTCTTCACTACCAGGATTTAGGACCCAATTTCAACACCCAGCAGAAATTCCTTAAGCAGGCCCTGAGCGACCAGAAGAAGATGCCGCAAATCGCCAAGATGCAAATACTCCCCGAAATAGAGAAGGAAGGCAGCATCAACGACGTCCTCAAGGCCGGCCAGGAAGTGCTGGTGCAAATCGCCAAGGAACCCATTTCGACCAAAGGCCCGCGCCTGACTTCCGAACTCTCCTTCGCGGGGAGATACATCGTGCTGATACCTTTTTCCGACAAGGTCTCGGTCTCCACGAAAATCAAGTCGAACGAGGAACGTGCCCGACTCAGGCAACTGATACAAAGCATCAAGCCGAAGAACTTCAGCGTCATCGTGCGCACCTCTTCCGAAGGCAAACGCGTGGCCGAGCTTGACCACGAGATGCGCACCTTAGTCAAACGCTGGGAAGATAACATCGGCAAGGTGGTCAAGGCCAAGGTGCCCTCCATCATCTACGAGGAAACGGCCCGCACCATGGCACTCCTGCGCGACATTTACAACCCTTCGTTCCAGCACATCCATGTCAACGACAAGGATGCTTACAACAGCATACGCGACTATGTCAGCGAGATTGCCCCGGGGCGCGAGGAAATCGTCCAAATGTACAGCGGCGAAATACCCATTTTCGACAATTTCGCCATCACCAAGCAGATCAAGTCGCTCT
>JAISGW010000010.1 GCA_031262895.1 Tannerella sp.
GAAGCAGGCCGAGAAGGTCGGCGTAGGTTCGGTGATGCCGCGTTCGGTGCCGGCCAATTTGGCGGTAAAACCGGAGAGGAAGTAATATTTCGTCTGTTCCGCATTCAAGATGCTTACCGGAGGCAGCACACCGAAGGCGTCGGCCGAGAGGAAGATGACCTGGTCGGCAGCCGGTCCTTTGGAGACGGGCTTTACGATGTTCTTGATGTGGTAGATGGGGTAGGACACGCGTGTGTTCTCGGTCACGCTCTTGTCTGCGTAGTCGATTTTGCCGTTTTTGTCAACGGTGACATTCTCCAGCAGGGCGTCGCGCTTGATAGCGTTGTAAATATCGGGTTCACTGTCCTTGTCGAGGTTGATGACTTTGGCGTAGCAGCCACCTTCGAAGTTGAAGATACCTTCGTCGTCCCAGCCGTGTTCGTCGTCGCCGATGAGCAAGCGTTTGGGGTCGGTAGAAAGCGTCGTCTTGCCCGTGCCGGAGAGGCCGAAGAAAATGGCGGTGTTCTTGCCGTTGAGGTCGGTGTTGGCCGAGCAGTGCATGGAAGCCATGCCGTGCAGCGGAAGCAGGTAGTTCATGTAAGAGAACATGCCCTTCTTCATTTCACCGCCGTACCAGGTATTGAGGATGACCTGTATCTTTTCCGTCAGATTGAAGACGATGGCCGTCTCCGAATTCAGGCCGAGTTCCTTGTAGTTCTCCACCTTGGCCTTCGAGGCGTTCATGATGACGAAATCAGGTTCGCCGAAGTTTTTCAGCTCTTCTGCGGTCGGACGGATAAACATATTGGTGACAAAATGTGCCTGCCAGGCTACTTCCATGATGAAGCGCAGCTTCAGGCGGGAGTTCGTGTTGGCGCCGCAGAACGCGTCGACTACGTAGAGTTTCTTGTTGGAGAGTTCCTTGGTGGCAAGTTCCTTCACGGCTTTCCAGCACTTGGCGTCAACCGGCTTGTTGTCGTTCTTGTATTCGTCGGAGGTCCACCAAACCGTATCCTTGCTGGTCTCGTCCATAACGAAAAACTTGTCTTTGGGCGAACGGCCTGTGTACACACCGGTCATCACGTTGACGGCGCCCTGCTCGGTTACCTGGCCTTTTTCATAGCCTACCAAACCCGGCTTCGTTTCTTCTGCAAACAGCGTCTCATAAGAGGGATTGTAAAGTACTTCCTTCACACCCGTGATGCCATACTTGCTTAAATCTAAATTTGCCATCTTGTTTTGAATTAAATTGATATATGTAAATTTCTATTGTCTGGTTATGTCCCCAAGGGATGGGTATTTGTCTTACTTTTGGTAAGAACGGACAAAAGTACTACTTATTTTCCGTACATGTATGTTTTGCCCTTCCGGATTAAAGAAATTTTTCAGTAAAGCGTATAGCTCAAACCGCCGGTAAGCCAGAAACCCGGTTGGATAACGCCGGTACGGTCGGCATAATGCGTGTCGTATAGGTTGGCCAAATCGAGATGCAGCCCTATTTTACCGAGATGGTAACGGAGCTTCAAGTCGAGGGTGGAATAGGCCGCTTGCGCCGGTTCGCCCATGCGTTTTTGCCAACGGAAATACCAGCCGGCATCAAGATGCTTGAGCAGGGGATGATTCAGCCGGATGCCCAATTTGTCACGCAGGTAATTGAGGGCGTATTGCGAAATGAAACCATGCGTATCGGAAGACTGGAACATGCGGGCATAATCGACGGCAAGCCTTGTCTGCCGTCCGAGTTGAAAAAGGACACCGGCTTCCACGCCTCGGGTATCGACCTTGGTCAGGTTCCAGGATTCCCATTTGGCATCCTTGTCGGCGGAAGGCTTCACCCAGTCAATGACGTCACGGCTCCAAAGCAGGAAGCTGCTCAGGTAGGCCTGTATGCGCCCCTTTCCATAATGTATGCCGGCATCCAGCGACTCCGAGCGTTCGGGGCGCAAAGTCTCGTTGGCGGTATGGGTGACAGTCGTATAATAAAGATCGGTAAAGGTCGGTAGCCGGGTGGAACGGCTCCAGGAAGCAGAGAATTTCCAAGCGTCTACGGGCCTGTAAGAAAGACTGGCCGAAGGGTAAAGGGCGTATTTTCCGGGCAAGAGCGTAGTATGATAAAGCAGGGCGCCCGCTTCGGCCGACCAATCGCCGAGCACGAGGGTATGTTCCAAGGTGAGGGAGGCGTTGGTGCGCCCGTCCTTGTTCGTGTAATGCCCCTCCGGCTTGTCCATGGGAAGCCCCAGCTTGCTGGAGAGGATACCTTCGCGCCGCCATTCGCCGCCCAAACTGGTGAGTCCGCCCGCCCAGCGCAAGGAGGCGATGAGGTTGGCCCCGTAATTGTCGTTGCGATGGTAATTGCGTCCGGTAGTCGATCCTTTAATCAGGTCGAAACGGTCCTGCCGCCGCGACCAGTACAGGATAGGGACGACTTTCAAGCGGCCACGGCCCAGTTCCCCCCTGACAGAAGCCGTCAGGGCCGAAGTGTGCTCGTATTGGTCGGGATAAGCCGCCGTATAAAAGGCGTTGGCCCCGTATTGCTTCCGGTTGTAACCGAGTTGGAAGTCTAACTTGCCGCTCTCGGCCGGCAAGTAAAGGCGGGTCTGCCAAAGGGCGTTGCCTATGGCGTAGTCGGTGTTGTGCCGATAACCGTCGGAAGCGTTGTAGCCGAGGGAGAGGCTGCTTACCGTCGCTTTCATGCGCGCACTGCCGCGCAGTTCCAGGTTGCGTTCGGCGTGCATGCCGCTCTCCAATTTGGCGTAAAGGCGTTCGGCTGCATCTTTCTTTGTGATAATGTTGATACCGCCCGAGAAGGCACCCGCGCCGTAGACTAAGGCCGAGGGGCCGTGGATGATTTCTATGCGTTCGATGTCGGAAAGATTGATGGGGATGTCGAGGTTATAGTGTCCGGTCTGGGAAGAACTCAGGTTAACTCCGTTCAACAGGATGGCGTTTTGGTCGAAAGAGCCGCCACGAATGGAAATGTCAGCTTGGACGCCGTGGCCGCCGCGCTGCACGACGTCCACATTGGCCGCATAAGTTAAGAGGTCGGCGATGCTTTGGACTTGCGCTCGCTGGATGTCTTCGCGGGTGATGACGGTGACTAACTTGGCCGTTTGGTTGAGGGGGGTAAGCAATTGCGAAGCCGTAACCGTCACCTCGTCGAGTTGCTGGTCCGGCATCTTGCCCGGATTGCTCGTCTCACCGGCCGTTTGTGCCTGGGCGGGCAAGGCTTGCAGGGCGGTGAGCACACAGCCGGCCACCACGCCGATGTTGACTACCTTGTGCAGGCTGTTGAAGACGGCATAGCGCTTATGCACGAATCGCTTGAAATGCACGGGCGCCGCTTTGGAATAGAGTACTTGTTCCATACAAATGTTCTGTTTATAAAAATGAAGCCGCAAAGG
>JAISGW010000017.1 GCA_031262895.1 Tannerella sp.
GACCTCACGGCTGCGCCGCATAAATATCATAAATGGACAATATCGTTAACCCAATACACCTCTTTGATAAACACTAAATTTTATGCTTTTCCCGTTGGCGCTGACCGTAATTACACAAGTACGGCCCACAGCATTATTCGTAGTTACCTTGAATGCAACGGCTTGCCCGCTTGTGCCCGATGCTTTAGTGAAAGTAAGCCAGCTTGCGTCGCATGAGGCAGTCCAAGAGCTGTAATTGGTCGTCACCGTCGGGCCAGTATACGTATTAGAATTCTTTGAAACCTCGATCTGGCCAGTAGAGGAGAGGCTCAAGGTCGTGGCCGCTGCTTGCTGCGTGACGCTCAGGGTGACACTCAGCCCGTTGGCACTGACCGTAATCGAACCCGAACGGCTTCCGGCGGAACTCGGATTGTTGGACACGCTGTACTTGAGGTTCTGCCCGTTGCTGCCGGAGGCCGTGACACCCGTAATCCAGGAGGTATTGCTCAGGCCGTTCCAAGAGGAGTAGTTGGTCGTGACCACGGGGCCTGTGACACTCTGGGAGGAGCTGCTAACCGTCTGCGTCATGGCAGAGAGGCTCAGCGTGGCGGCCGAGGCCGTCTGCGTGACCGAGAAGGTGCGGAGCACCCCGTTGGCGCTGACGATGATGTAGCCTGTCCTGTTGTATGAATTGGGATTCTCCGTAACGCTGTAACGCAGGTTCTCGCCGTTCTGGCCGGAGGCCGTGACGCCCACTATCCAGGAGTCGTTGCTCAGGGCCGTCCAGCCGCCGCTGTTGTTGGTCGTCACCTTCGGGCCGAGAATGTCGGTCTGCGCCACCTTGTTCAGGGTGTCGTAAGCCATGGAAAGCATCAGGATGGTGGCCTCGTGCTTGTCAGCTACCGCGCAGACACGGAAGCCCGTGGAGGTGTTGTAGCTGGCTGGGGCGAGGCTGCCGCGGTAGGTCGACGAGGCGTTGGCGCCGGGGGTGCCCCAGGAGCCGCCGCGGATGACGCGTTGCGTGGGGCTGCCCGTGAGGGGCGCGCCGTCGGGGTCGGTAGCCGTGGGCGCCGGGTAAGAGCTGCCGTACCAGTCGCTGCACCATTCGGCCACGTTGCCGCACATGTCCATCAGGTTCCAGGAGCTTTTGCCTTCGGCCGCCGTGCCCACCGCGTGCGTCTTCGAGGCGCTGTTCGCCTGCACCCAGCCGTAGTCGTCGTTCCAGATGTTTCCCAAGCCGTTGTACAGCAGATAAGGCAGGCCGCAGATGGCCGCGTTCTCCCACTGCGCTTCCGTGGGCAGGCTGAAATGGTAGTTGCTGATTTTCGAGTTCAGCCAGTTGCAATAGGCATCCGCGCCGGCCCAGGTCACATTGATGACGGGGTAATCTTCGTAGCCTACGGCGGCCTGCCATTGGTTATTCTTATAGGTCAAGCCCCAGGCCTGCGTATATATCCAGACGGGATAGCCCGAGACCAAACATCCGGAGGCGTCTATGTGGATGTCGTTAAGGAAGGCGGCGTATTGGGCGTTGGTCACTTCCGTGGTACTCATATAATAGTCCTGCGTGAGCGTGACGGCCGAGCTGCCGAGCAAGGCGCCGTCGGCATTGGTCACCGTGCCCGTAGGCTGGCAGCCCGTATAGAACAGGCCCTTGGGGATGAAGGCCATGTCGAACAGGTAGGTGATGCTGTCGGTGCTTACCGTGAAGTGCGTCAGCGCGCCGCCGTTGTCGAAAGGAGCCTGCGTGACCTTGAACTCCCGCTTGGCCGTGTCGGCGTATAGGGTGATGACGCCCGTTCGGGTAGCACCGCTGTTGTTGCGAGAGGTGCTGTACACCAAGCTGTCGCCGTCGTAGCCCAAGACACCCACGGGATTCTCTATGCTCAGCCAGCCACCGCCCGAAGTCACCTCGACCGTATAGCTCGGCTGGTTCGTACGTATCATGCCGGCCGTCACCTGCATGTGTGCCAGACCCGAAAGCAGGGTGTCCGAAAGCTCCTCAGCGCCCGAAAGGCCGCCGAGCAGTTGCAGCGTCGGGGGCGTCGGAACCTGTTGCGTGCTGTCGTAACCGTCTATGCTGCCCACCCCGAACTCTATCCGCGGGAAGGCCTTGCCGTCGAACTCGAAGAGGAACTGGTAGCGCTTCCCCATCTGGAAGGCGAAAGCGTTCAACCGGGGCAGGCCCGAGAAATCAGGCTCTCCCTGGTAGTAGCCTTCCTGGTAAAGTCTCATGAAGGGATAATAGGCGCGGGTGCCCGGCGAAGCCACGATTTGCATGCTGTTGGAAGCCCGGTATGTGATGAGGATGCCCGGGTCAACCGGTTCGTCCTCGCCCTTGTGCAGCACTTTGCTGGCCGTAAAGCCCACGTTGAAGCCCTGCGGCAGCACCGGCACCTGCTCCGTAGGTGCCGTCAGGCTGACGTAGGCTGCGTTGGCGCCTTTCGGCGGCAGGCTGATGGCGTAGCTGCCGTCGGCCTGCTGGGGGATGCCCGCCGTGTAATCGGCCGGGCTGCCCTGACCCGTCCAATAAATGTCGTCACCGGAAAAGAAGTCCTGCGAGAGGTCTATCTTGCCATGGGTGCTGAGGTTGATGAGCTGCACCTTCTCTATCGTCACGTTCAGGTCCTTCGTCGTGTTGCGCGCCGCGAAAGTCGCCATCGAAAGCGCGTGGAGGAACTCGAGGCCCACCGTGTCGCCCTTGCTCAGCGCTTGCTTCTTGTATGCGATAAGAAAGTCTTCCGGCAGTTTCGCCACGCCGGGCTTCGAGCCGGAAAAAGCAGGCCCCGGGTCGGTGGGCACCTGGTAATCTATGGAGGCGTTGTCTTTGGGGGTGGCGGCGTTCATCCCCGAGGTGAAGCCGTTGACGTTCACCGAGGCCGCCGGCGAGTAGGCGTAAAAGCTCACCGCGTCTTCCTTCGCCGGCCAATACAGTACGGGCGAATAGGTCCAGTGCCCGTTCGTGTCCTTCCGTAATACATTGATGCCTTCGAAAAAATTAAAGCCGGTTCCGCTGTCTGAAGTCTGCTTGCCCGGTAGCGAGGACTGCGGCAGGTTGGCCGAAACCTTGAAATTCGTGATGTTGTTGCCGTCAATGATGGGCGCCTTCGTCGCCGAAGCCGCCGACGAATTGAAGCCTATCAGCGTGCTGTCGCCGTAAACCGGCTGCTCCGTGCCGCCCTTGTCTATGGTTTCTTCCGTCTCCGTACATGCTGCAAGTGCCAACGCAAACAATAAGGCGAGCACATAATTAATGGAAAATGGCCAATGGATAATCCGGCGTGGCCGGGGAGAAACAAATGGCCTTACGTTTCTTCTTCTGCGGGGAAAGCGATTTACAAATCTACCCCCCCCCCATTAACATAAATCTACACTTTGTCATGTTCACTGTCTTTATAATTTACTTGTCTTCTTGTTTCATGCCCCGAACCGCCGGACGGGGACGCTTTCCGGCGGCAAAAGTAGGGCGCATAAGCCATGCGGCAGGTGACAAATCGTACAAATCGAGTGACAAATCGTACAAATCAGCAGGGACGAGACGACAGGCTTCAGGGATGAGCGGACAGGAGGCAGGATGCAGCCAAGCCTGAAGGCAACCAAATGTGACTCATTAATTGCTATTACACGATTAGTCACCTTTATTTGCCGGCGGAATACCCTGCACCCGTTAGGGGGCGCATCTGGGTAGCC
The DNA here is from genome assembly GCA_031262895.1 of Tannerella sp. Lineage (GTDB taxonomy): Bacteria > Bacteroidota > Bacteroidia > Bacteroidales > Tannerellaceae > JAISGW01. Next base: position 3,670 of record JAISGW010000017.1, read on the forward strand.
TGCCGGCCATGCCGGCAGGGAAAGGGCATCATAAGAGGTTTTGCCTCCGTAGGAGGCTTATCTATGGCAGGTTTGCCACCTACGGCGGCCGGAATTCTATCGCATCCTCTACCAGCCGGCATGGCCGGCTGGCTATCCAGATTAAGGCGCTATGCGCCTCTCATTGTCCCTGCGCAGGATGCAATGTAAGGCAAGCAAATGAAACTACTTGCGTTATAACAATCATTAGTCGCCATTGGTTGCCGTTCGCTTTCAGCGAACGGCAACCAAAGGCAAAATGGCCGAAGGCCATGCGCTGAAAGCGCTAATCAATAGCCCGCCGCAAGCGCGAAGCGCGCCGCGTCGGGTCGGAGGTCGGGTAAATGAATATTGCGCGCTGTATGCGCAGCATAAATGAATGATGCTGCCCTTGCAGGGCGCAGACCTATCTATTCGTCTTCCAACCCAACGCGGCGGCCTTCGGCCTTGCGGTGGGCTGCCGATATTGCCTTTCAGGCAAGGGCTTTCAGCCCATTTTCGGTCTGCGGCCTGTAAAAATTCACGACCTCCCCCAGATGCAGGGAAGGCCGTGAAAAAATTCACGGCCTTCCTCAAATTTCACCTCTCTCCAAGCTTTATAACTTCCGCAGTACCGGGTAGGCACTGCCGTTGCCCGAGGGGTCTACGTATTCGTAGCCCGCACCGGCAGCCTGCAAGGCGGCGTTCATGGCGCTTAAAGGCTCTGGCTGGAGGCCGTAAAAGTTGAGCAGGTCGTTGAAAGCTATGGGTGTTCCCGTAACCGTGGCCGTGCCTCCTTGACTGGCTCCTTGATTAGTATTCCCGATGGCCTGCTGAAGGCCGCCGGTTTCATCCCAGTAACTGGCTATGAAATCGACGAAGGCATTTTCCTTAGAGGCATCAATTTCACCGACAAGGCCGCCTTGAATAGGTGGCGTCCCGGCGTCGCTGATGAGCGGCACGGAAACATAACAGGCGATGAACCGGGCATCCGTACAAGTTGCCGTTATCCCGCCGACGGCTTCATCGCCCAGGATAGAGCCGCCGGTGACGGAACAAGCGACTATTTTCTGGGTGGCTGCAGCGACAATGCCTGCCGCATGTCCGCCAGATGCTATCTCCGTATCATCTACCGAACAGGCGGTGATATCGCCTACGAAATAAGCAATTCCGGCAGCCGCGGCATCTGCTTTGATCACGGAACCGGCCAACACCTTGCATCCTTCTATGGAAGACTGTTCGTCCGTTGTCATCAAAGCGATACCGGACACGAACTGGGCCTTGCCGCTCAGATCCAGATCGCCTTGGAAACTGCAATTACGCAGGCTGCTGGAATCCAACTGTATGGCAATTCCGCTTGCCATGGTCGGGGAGGCCGAAGCATCGCAGGTTGCAGCTTCTACATGCAGGTCTTCGACATTGGCATGTGAAAGGCCCAGGAAGAGGCTCGCGACACGAACATTACGAGCCGTACTTATAAGGGTATTGGTGTAGGTCAAGCTTTTTATCTTATGTCCGTTGCCTTTGAAATGCCCGTCAAAAAATTGCTTGACATCGGCATCCATGTCATATAGGCCTATAGCCTCGAAAGGCGCCTCGCCGGACATGTCTATATCGGCCAAGAGGTTGACGGCTCCGTTGTCGGGGTCTACCCAAGCGGAATAGTCACCCGCTTCCACGGCCGCTTTGAAGGCGCGGAGTTCAGCGGCATTGCGTATGCCGATGGCTTTTACCGTCGGTTGGTCGTCCCAATCGGCGACGCTATTCACGTTGAATTCTATCCGGTCAATGGAACCGGCGCCGAAGGTGAAGTTGAAGGTATAGCGCTTGCCCATCTGGAAGACGAACTCGCCGTCGGCAATGGCAGGCCAGGTGGCCTTGCCACCACCGAAGGAATCTTTACGATGGGTGGCGGGGAAGGGGAAGAGCTGCTGCGTCTCGGGGATGAGCACTTGTCCGTTGGCACCTGTGGCCTCGAAGGTCACGCGCAGGGCGGGTTCTCCGCCGACGACATCCGGCTTGCGTCCGTTCGTGGTATCGGCCGACACCACTTCTTGCGGGAGCACGGGCATGCCTTCGTTGGCCGAGGTGAGCTGTTTGAAGCTGCTCGAACCCGGGGCCAGGCCGATGCCGCCGGCAGGCAGCGAGGGTTCGTAGGTATTATTAAGCGCAGCAGTGGGCGGAAGTTTCCAGTAGGTGCTGTCGCGGCTGTCCTTCTCGGCCAGGAGGCCCAAGTCCAAGCTGCCCTCGTTGGCAAGATTGAGCAGCTCTATCTTTTTGACGATGTAGGTAGCCTCGGGATGCTTGTTCCTGGCGGCGAACTTCACTATGGAAAGGGCGTGCTGAAAGTCGAGGCTGACGGTCGTGCCGCCGAGCTGCTTCGACTGGGCCTTCTTGGCCACGAGAAAGTCTTCCGGCTGCTTGCCGCCCGTCGCCGTGAGGGGAACGGTGTACTTGACCGTGGCGGAATCGCTCGCATTCGTGCCGAGCTTGGAGCCGAAGGCGTTTACATTAACGGAACCGGCCGGCGAGTAGGCATAGAAGTACACCTTAGCATGGGTATCCTGCGGCCAGTAAACGGCCGGGGCATAATCCCAGCGGCCGCCCTTGTTGAGCACGTCGAGGGCCTGGAAGCGGTTGAAGTCGCCGGGATTCGCACCTTGT
>JAISGW010000049.1 GCA_031262895.1 Tannerella sp.
GGCGGATGAGCGGATGCACGCTGGTGCCCATACCTACTCCCGACGGCAAGCTGACTCCCGATTTGCTCCGCCCCCAGCTACATGGTTTCGGCGAATGCCACCATCCGCAGCCTGGCGCCGTTTACATTTCGCAGGCCAGCGAGTTGGGCACGGTATATCGTCCCGAAGAAATCCGCGCTTTGGCCGAACTGCTGCATGGGCACGGCATGTATCTGCACGTCGACGGTGCCCGCCTGGCCAACGCCTGCGCTTACTTAAACTGTTCGATGAAGGAACTGACGGTAGACTGCGGTGTCGACATCCTCAGCTTCGGCGGCACCAAGAACGGCATGATGATGGGTGAGGCCGTCATTTCCTTCCGCCCGGAAATCAGTGCCCACCTGCCATACATCCGCAAACAGTCGGCCCAACTAGCCTCGAAGGCCCGCTATCTGGCCGCCCAGTATGTCCCTTATCTTGACGGTTTATGGTTGGAGAACGCCCGCCATGCCAACGCTATGGCCGCTAAGTTGGTGAAGCTGTTGAAGGGCTTCCCTGCCGTGCATTTCACTCAGGAGCCGCAGACCAACCAACTCTTTTTCACGCTGCCTGCCGAAGCGGCCGCCCGTCTGATGGAGAAGTATTTCTTCTATTATTGGGACGAAGCGGCCGGCGAGGTGCGTTTAGTGACATCCTGGGATACCACCGAGGAGGATTTGGCCCATCTTGAGGCGAGCCTCCACGAGTTGCTGGATTGACTTTATTCTTTCCCCATCTTTTCCAGAGTAGAGAGGTAGAAGGCGAGGCTGGCCGTCCCGTCCATGGTTGGCTCGTCGGAGGAGTAATCGCCGGGGTCGTCATGGTAAACGGCCGGCCCTTTCTGGAAGGGGGCATAGTTGTCGGGATAGAGTAGGTGGATGCCGAGCAGCGATTCGAAACGTTTGCGTTCGATAGGGCCGTCCACCAAGCCGCCGTAGGTCAGGTCGTGCAAGACGAGGGTAACGTAGGAATGGGTGCGCGTGGGAGAGTCGCCATTGGCGGGCAAACCGGAGATGAAGGAACTGCCCCAGGGATTGCAGCCGAAGAGCCAATCGCGGAGCGCAGCTTCCATTTCGAGATAGGTGCCGTCGCCGGAGACTTGGTTGTACAAGCGGGCCTGCGTGAGGGCAGCGGATACGAAGTTGCAGGAACACCAGAGATAAGGTACGCCGTTAAGGAAGGGGTCGCCTTCGCTTTGGGCACGCTTGTATAGGCATTCAAGACCCCGTCGCATAAAGTCCTTGTATTTGTCGGCTATGGCCGTGTCGGGAGAGGCGGCCAGATAGTAATGTCCCAGGTTGATAAAGGGGTAGTATTGGTAATGGCGTGCCCGTCCGAGTTCCATCCAGGGGGAGACGTCTTCCAACTGCCCCCAGTAGTCGGCCTGTTTCCGCCAGGAGGCGGAACCGCTGAGTTCATAGGCCGTGGCGGCGGCCAGTTCCATATCGTCCACCCAATTGTCTTCTTCATAAAAGTAAGGGGAGGCGTAGCAGGCTGTCTGGTTATTGCCGGGTACGCGCTGCCCGTAACGGTAGGCGGGTGCCCATTTGGCGGCCAGCTTTTGGCTGAAAGCCGGGTCTATGTCCTTGAAGACGGCAGCGCCGAGGCGGAAGGCCGAGGCGAATTTGGCAGTAGAAGAAGCTACTCCCGTGGAGCGGTTCTTGCGGTCGGCGCGCAGGCCTTGCGGCTTGCCGGTGACGGGATAGACGGGGCGACCCAAACCAGGTCCCCAGCCATAGTCCACCTTGTCGTTGGTGGGAAGCCCCATGCCGCGATGGTCACGGTCATCGGCCACCTGATTATAGTAATGTGTGGAGTCGGGGTTCATGCGCAACATCCATTCCAAACCCCAGCGTGCCTCGTCGAGGATGTCGGGCACGCCGTTGGAACCCGGGTCGCCGCTGGCTTGGTACTCATCTTTAAAGATGCTTTTGTCGGGCGTTTGTTGCCAGGCGAAGAGCAGCTGGTAAGTCGCAGTGGCCGAAGTGGCCAGATATTGCAGGCAGTCGGAAGCGTCGTGCCAGCCTCCGCGCACGTCTATCCATTGGCCGTCGAGCTTGGGGTCGTCTACGATGTAACCGTCATGCTGGTGGCATTTGGCTTTCAGGTAAGGATTATAGCCACAGCGTTGCTGGCGGAGGTAACGGAGCAGGAAATCGGCCGTGCCCTTGTAGATGTCGGGGGCGATGCGGAAGACGGGCGATTTGGCGCCGCCGCATTCCACATAGTAACGGCCGGTGTCCCGGAGGGCAGAGAAGTCGAGGCGATAGGCTTGCCTGAGGCTCCAATAGGCGGCATTGGCCGCACGGCCTTTGCCGTGCAGGACGGTCTTGCCGCTGCGGGCGTCGATTACGCGGAAGCCGCCATTCGTCTTTCCGGCCGTGGAGATGAAAACGGCCACTTTGATGGTTTTCGGCTGATAGCCGAGTTGGTTGACGCGCACCCAGGCATGGGGTGTCTTGTCGGCCGCATGGGTCGGCAAGACACCGAGTGACAGGATTAATGGTAGGGCGATGCCCAAACTTTTAATTTTCAATTTTCAACTTTTAGTTTATAATTCGAGAAGCAATTCCCCATGCGCCGGTACGGTGAAATCCTGTGTGAGGCTAACGCTGCGGCCGGTGATGACGTCTTTCCCCGAGGTGGCGCCGCCGGTCACTTCAGCGTATTTTTCCGGATGCAGGGTGGCCGCCTTGTTGGCGCCGTTGAGTATGACGAGGATGCGGCTGTTCCCTTTGATGCGTGCGTAGACGTAGCAGTCGTTGCGGTCGGGTGCGTAATGGATGAGGCGGCCGTTGCGCACGGCCTCCGAGGTTTTGCGCCATTGCAGGAGTTTGCGTAGAAAGTCGTGCGCCTCGTTTTGCAGGGGCGTACGTCCGGCGGCGGTGAAGGCGTCGGCCTTGTCGCCGGGCCATCCGCCGGGGAAGTCTTTGCGCAGGTTGCCGTCACCCTCGCTCTTTTCGCCGGTGAGCAACACTTCCGAACCGTAGTAAAGATGAGGAATGCCGCGCGTGGTGAGGAGGAAGGTCAGGGCCAGTTTGTAACGGTCAAGGTTGGTCTCCTGCTTTTTCATGAAGCGGCTGGTGTCGTGGTTCTCAAGGAAGACAAGCAGGTGGTTGGGATTGGCAAAGATGTAGTCTTGTGCCAATACCTCATAAATTTTTTGGAGGTCATAGCGGGTGGCGTCATTCTTGATATCGAAAGCCTCGTTGGCCGCCCTCATCAGGCGGAAGTCCATGGCCGTCTTCAGGTAGCTGTCGCGAGGGTTGACTTTGGAGTTGCGCTGCCACCAAGCCTCCGGCGCCGACGCGTCGTACCAGGTTTCGCCAACGATATTGAAGTGGGGATATTGGTCGGTTACGGCCTTGCACCAGCGTGCCAGGAAATGAAAGTCGACATAGGGATGCGTGTCGTGGCGTATGCCGTCGATGCGGGCATATTCTATCCACCAGATGCTGTTTTGGATGAGGTAATCGGCCAGCAGGCGGTTCCCTTGGTTCAGGTCGGGCATGCCCGGCGAGAACCAGCCCTTGGTCAGGGCGTCCTTTTCCGATTGCGGGGCGTGGATGTCGGTGGCGGCGAGGGTGTTGAAGGAGGTTTGCACGAAGTGGTCCTGATGGTTAAGCCAATCTTTTGCGGGCAGGTCTTTCATCCACCAGTGCCCGCTGCCGCAATGGTTGTATATCATGTCCATGACGACTTTCAGGCCGCGCTTGTGGCAGTCGGCCACGAAACGGCAATAGTCGGCATTCGACCCGAAGCGTGGGTCCACACGGTAATAGTCGGTGATGGCATAGCCGTGATAGGAACCTCCAGGCATCTTGTTCTCAAGGACAGGGTTGAGCCAGACAGCCGTCACGCCCAGGTCTTGGATATAGTCCAGATGTTTTTCTAAGCCGGCAAAGTCACCGCCGTGCCGTGCAAAGGGATTTTGCCGATTGACGCGCACCGAGTCCCAGTTGTCATTGGTCGTGTCGCCGTCGGAGAAACGGTCGGGCATGATAAGGTAAAGTACGTCGGAGGAGTCGAAGCCTTGCGCGCCGATACTGGTGGCGCGGGGTCGCAGCTCGTAATCCTTGACGAGTTTCTTCTTCCCTTGGGCGAAGGTGAGCTGGAATTGGCCGGGACGGGTCTCCGGGGTGATGTCCAGATAAATGAATAGATAATTGGGGTTGTCCGTACGGACGACTTCTTTGAGGCTTACGCCCGGATAGTTGACAGGCTGCACCCGGGTGGCGGCGATGTCTTTGCCGTAGACCATGATTTGCAGCTGGGGATTTTTCATGCCGGTCCACCAGAAGGCAGGCTCTAAACGGCTGATGCTGATTCCTGCGGCCGAGACGGAAAGCCCCAGCAGCAGGCAAAGGAATAAGAACGCCCCTTTGAAGGCATTTGAATGCTGACGGTTCATTGATGATTCGCTTTATTTTGTTAAGGTATTTTCTGACAAATTCTCTGCTGCAAAAATAGAATTGAAAATCGAGAATTGAAAATTATAGATAAGGTCGCTTAAAAAAGAAAGCAGTTACATTTGATTGTAACTGCTTAAACCTTAGCGTGACCTCGGTGGGATTCAAACCCGCAACCTTCTGATCCGTAGTCAGATGCTCTATTCAGTTGAGCTACGAGGCCAATCATTTTCTCTTGACGGCTGCAAAGGTAGCGTATTTTTTAAATCCTCCAAATGATTGGCGCGGATTTATTGCACTAAGTCCACTTGGAAGACGGCCTTTTCCAGATGCCCCTGCAGCTGGATGTCCATTTCGTCGGCATAGTCGGTTTCTCCCGAAAGGGTGATGATTACCTGGTCGAGCTTGACGGTCTGCATGATGAGCTTTTCAAGGAAACTGGTGGCCGCTTCGGTCGTATAGGTCTCGCCGAAGGTGTACGTAGGGATGAGAAAGGGTGCGATGCCTTCGACGGAAATCTTCAGGTTGCGCAAATGCACCGTAGCATTTCCGGGCGTATGGGCTGTCAGACAGATGGTGGCCGACTGGCAAGTGACGCTTTTTATGCAGCTTTTATCGTACTTCTTGTTAAAGTCGTCCGACAAACCTTCTAACTTGTAATAGTTGATGGTATCGGTTTCGCTAAAGGAATAGTATCCATCGGCGGAACTTGTTTCGCTGACCTGTGGAATGACGCGGTAAGCCTCTGAGGAGAAAGCGAGTTCGGGCACGCTTTCTTCACGGTTGAACGCATCTTTGAGTTTCCCGCAACCCGTAAACAGCGGCAAAGCGGCCAGACAACCGACCAAAAGGATGGTTTGCATCTTCATATTCATCATGATTAGGTATTCGTTAGGTTTAAAATATCCTGTAAGAAAGTTGGAAATTCATCATCGGCCACCAGCAAAGGTAACCGAGGAAGCGGTCTATGTCGCGCGTGTCGGCATCGTCGGAATGCGCGAGGTCTAATTTTTTCCCGTTTTGCCGCAAGGTATAGGGGCCTTGGTAAAGCGCGCCCAATTCGAACTTGAAGCTGAGCCGTTTATTTTTAGCCAAAGCGCGCCCGACGCCCAAGCCGAGATAGGGCTTGACGAGATAGCCCAAACGCAACTTCACATTGGCGCGGCCGCCGGTAGTCTCTATGAGTTGACCGTTCAAGTCAATGGACGGCCATTTGTAACCCTCCTTCAGGACGGCCTGGCTGTTGCCATTGCGCCAATCCGCCAGATAGCCTTTCACCGATATTGCCGACTCCCCGATGTAAAAGCCGGCCGTGAGGTGGAAGATGCCGTGGGGATGGTAATCGACCAGCAAGTCGCCATACATGAAATCCATCTTCGGACGGGCGCGATACTTGGGCACGTACCCGAAAGCCTGGTATAGATGGTTCTCCGCATCGTCGGGAATGGTCACGTTCCAATAACCCGCATCCACAGGCAGCAAGTTGAGGCCGGCCCGCAAGGTGAGGTGTTTCTCAAACAGGGGTGTGGCGGCCTCTACGCCGATTCCCAAAGTGGAAAGCCTCAAGCCGAGGCTCAGGTGCTTCAATGGTGTTGTTTGTTCTTGTGCATGTAGGCTTGTTCCCGCCAATAAGGCGCAAAAGCTGTACAAGGCAAGTCTTTTCTTCTCCATAATATAATTAATTGGCCGCAAAGGTAAATAAAAGTTTATTTCCTCTACGTATCTTTGCGGCAAAGAGAAATAAAACGTGAAATATTATCTGATAGCGGGCGAGGCTTCGGGCGACCTGCACGCTTCCAACCTGATACGGGCCTTGAAGGAAGCCGACGGGGAAGCGGAATTCCGTTTCTTCGGAGGCGATTTGATGGCCGCCGCTGCCGGGGAGACGCCTGTCAAGCATTACAAGGAAATGGCCTTTATGGGCATAGGCCCCGTGTTATTGCACCTGCGCAGCATACTCCGCAATCTGCGTACTTGCCGCGAAGACATCCGGCTTTACCGGCCCGACGGGGTGATACTCGTGGATTATCCGGGCTTTAACCTGAAAATCGCCAAGTATGTGAAGACCCGGCTCGGCATCCCCGTCTGCTATTATATCTCGCCAAAGATTTGGGCTTGGAAGAAATACCGCATCCGCAGCTTCCGCCGCTATGTGGATCGGATGTTTTGCATCCTGCCTTTTGAAAAGGATTTTTATGCGAGCCTGCATTATGCGGTCGACTATGTGGGCAACCCCACGCTCGACGCCGTATCTGCCTTCATGGCCGGGGCCGGAGCGGCCGAAGCTTCGAAGAAGCCCGTCTTGGCACTTCTGGCCGGCAGCCGTCGCCAAGAAATCAAGGACAACCTGCCGACCATGTTGCAAGTGGCTGCCCGTTTTCCGGACTATCG
>JAISGW010000054.1 GCA_031262895.1 Tannerella sp.
GTAAGCCGGGTCCCATCTGCCAGAAACTTTACAACAGGTTGCTGGCTATACAAACGGGTGACGAAAAAGACCCTTACGGCTGGGTCACCGTCCTCTAATTATGCCTATCCAAGTTCTTACATTTAATTTATCGTATCATGAAGAAAAGTATCGTGAAAGCGGCATGGGTCTTGTGTGCCTGTGGCGCATGTGTGGCGGCCAACGCCCAACAACAGAAAACCTATCCCCAGCCGGAACGCATGCGCCCCGGTATGACGGAGTATTGGACGCCCCAACCCCTTGTCGTCACCCCCGGGCATGACACAGGCGTCGGCTCGCTAACGGCCCCTTCTGACGCCATCGTCCTCTTCGACGGCAAAGACCTCTCCAAATGGGAGAGCGCCAAAGGTGGCCCGGCCGATTGGGAAGTGCACAACGGCGTGCTCACCGTCAACAAAAAATCCGGTGATATCCAGACCAAGGAGAAATTCAAGAACTTCCAGCTGCACGTGGAGTGGATGGTGCCTAAGGACATCACCGGCACCAGCCAGGCGCGCGGCAACAGCGGCGTCTACCTGCAAGGCCTCTATGAAGTGCAGGTACTGGATTGCTACCACAACGAGACTTATGTCAACGGCCAAACCGGCGCCATCTACAAACAGACCCCGCCGCTGGTCAACGCCATGCGCAAGCCCGGCGAGTGGAACGTGTATGACATTGTTTTCACGGCACCTGTCTTCAAAACCAATGGCACTTATCTTTATCCGCCGCGCGTGACCGTTTTCCAGAATGGCATCTTGCTGCAGAATAACACCGCCATTTGGGGCACGACCGAATACATCGGCCTCCCGCGTGTGGTGAAGCAGGAAACCGGCCCCATCCTCTTGCAAGCCCACGGTGATCCCAGCGCCAGCATCAGCTTCCGCAATATATGGATCCGTCCCTTGCCCTAATCCTTCTTTTTTAACCGCATAGAGAGAGTCAGAGGGGGTCAGCCGTTTGTAACGGCTGACCCCCTCGTTTGTGGTGTGCCGGATAGGGGAAGAGCGGACAAATTAGTATATATTAGCGAAGGGGAAAATACAACAGTGTGGAAAAAAGTCTATCTTTGTCGCCCGAAAAGAGAGAGAAAAAACGTTTATATTTCAACCAATAAAGTTACATTACAATGATCAAAGTAGGTATTAATGGTTTCGGCCGCATCGGACGTTTCGTGTTCCGTGCAGCACAGACGAGAAACGACATCGAGATTGTCGGCATCAACGATCTTTGCCCGGTAGATTACTTGGCTTATATGCTAAAGTACGACACGATGCACGGCATGTTCCAAGGCACCATCGAAGCCGACGTAAACGGCAGCAAGATGATTGTCAACGGCAAGAGCGTGCGCGTAACCGCAGAAAAAGACCCTGCCAACCTGAAATGGAACGAAGTAGGCGCCGAATACGTCGTTGAATCGACCGGCCTCTTCCTGACTAAAGAAAAAGCCCAAGCCCACATCAACGCCGGCGCAAAGTACGTGGTTATGTCAGCTCCTTCGAAGGACGACACCCCTATGTTCGTCTGCGGCGTCAACGAGAAAAGCTACAAGAAAGGCACGCAGTTCGTATCGAACGCATCCTGCACCACCAACTGCCTGGCTCCTATCGCCAAGGTGTTGAACGACAACTTCGGCATCAAGGACGGCTTAATGACCACTATCCACTCTACCACGGCAACGCAGAAGACCGTTGATGGCTCTTCGATGAAGGACTGGCGCGGCGGGCGTGCTGCTTCGGGCAACATTATCCCCTCTTCAACGGGTGCTGCCAAGGCCGTAGGCAAAGTCATCCCCGAGCTGAACGGCAAACTGACCGGCATGTCAATGCGCGTCCCCACTTTGGACGTATCGGTAGTTGACCTGACTGCCAACTTGGCCAAAGAAGCCTCTTACGATGAAATCTGCGCTGCCATGAAGAAGGCCTCCGAAGGCGAACTCAAGGGTATCCTTGGATATACCGACGAGTCTGTCGTTTCCTCCGATTTCCTCGGTTGCCCCCTCACTTCCATCTTCGACGCAAAGGCCGGCATCGCCCTGACTAAGACCTTTGTCAAGGTGGTCGCTTGGTATGACAATGAAATCGGTTACTCCAACAAGGTGCTTGACCTCATTGCCCACATGAAGAAGGTGAACGGATAAAACTCCGAAAAACTTCTATATGGTTAAGCCGGGACTTCCCCCCTTCAGGGGAAGCCCCGGTTTTCTTTTTAAGAAGAGCCTACCTCTGCTCATCTGTTTTTTCCCTGTTTCGTCGCCGCCAAGACGTTGTCCCGTCGCCGCAAGACGTTGAGATTTCGCCGCAAGACGTTGAGATTTCGCCGCGAGACGTTGAGATTTCGCCGCGAGACGTTGAGATTTCGCCGCGAGACGTTGAAATTTCGCCGTGAGGTTGATTCGTCGCCGGCATTTCAAATCATCGGTGGCCCGTTCGCACCGAAGGCTGGAAACAAGTGCGGTGACGAAACCTTCTGTCATACCTAAACGGATGAATATGAATACGTATGACGAAGTGATACAAGCATGGAAAACTTTTTTTGTTATCTTTGTGGCGAATTGTAAAAACGCAAAACAAAATGGAAAAGAAACGTATAGGAATTTTTGTGGGCAGCCTCCGTAAGGCTTCCTTTTCGAAAAAGGTGGCCTGCTATGTGGGAGGGCTGTTGAAAGGCCGCTTTGCGGTAGAGATGATAGATTTGGCTCCGCTCTGCATGTTCAACCAGGACTATGACGACGAAGGCGCCACGCCGGCGGCTTGGACGGCCTTCCGGCAGCAGGTGAAACGCTTGGACGGCCTGCTCTTTTTTACGCCGGAATATAACCGTTCGATGCCGGCTTTGTTGAAAAACGCGCTCGACATCGGCTCCCGCCCGATGGGGCAGAACGTTTGGGACGGCAAGCCGGCCGCCGTGGTAGGCGTCAGCCCCGGCAAGATAGGCGGCGCCTTGGGCGTGCAGGCCTTGCGGGCGCCGCTGGCCTTCCTGAACCTGCGGCTGATGCAGCAGCCCGAAGTCTACCTGGGCGATGCGGCTGCCTTGTTCGACGAGCAGGGTGAGCCTGTCTCCGAGGGGACGGCCGGGTTCCTGAAGGGCTTCGCCGAAGCCTATTCCGCCTTCGTCGGATGAGTAGCGGCCGGTCTAAGAAATAATACTTAGATTTGTGCACTAAAAATTTGACTGAAGAAAAATGAGATACCTGTTTGCTGCTGCTTGCCTGCTATGGGGATTTGCCTCCCTCTCGGCACAGACGAATGTGATAAAAAAGATAGCTGCGAAGAGCAATGATTACGGTGTAGATTATACCTTGCCGAAGACTTCCATCCTTGTGCGGGCCGAAGTCATCAAGCATACGGTCAAGGCCGGTCCTTACGCCCGCTATGCCGACAAATACTTAGGCGTGTCGAATCCTATCCAGACGGACAGGAGCTGGTATGAGCTGGGGGCGCTCAGCCTGACAAATCCCGGCGTGCCCGACCACGAGCAGACTTACCGTGTCGAGTTTAAGCCGGGCACGACGGCGCCCTATGTGTACCTCACGCAGGAAGGTTTCCTTTGCAGCATCAACGCCCCTTACAGTCCGGCCGGGGGGGGAGAAGCCGACAGTACGGCCGTTGCGGCTCCGCCGAAGGCGCCCGTGGCCATGCAGGCCATGACGGAGGAGATGCTGATGGCCGGCAGCGTGGCCAAGCAGGCAGAGGTGGCTGCCAAGCAAATCTACCGCATCCGCGAAAGCCGTATGAACATATTGACCGGAGAGGCCGATAATCCGCCGGCCGACGGTGTGGCCATGAAGTTAGTCATCGCCCAGTTGGAACAGCAGGAGAAAGCGCTCACCCGCCTCTTCACCGGCACCAGCACGAGTCAGAGCAGCTATTACGACTTCAGCCTCGTGCCCGAAGGCAACGTGGACAAGGAGGTGCTCTTTCGTTTCTCCGAGCGCCTCGGCATCGTTGATGCCGACGACTTGGCCGGCGCCCCCGTTTATTTGAACCTTCATGCCCTTTTGCCGCCCGAACAGGAAGCACCGGGCAAGGACAAGAAGGACAAGCAGTCCAAAGGGCTGGTTTACAATGTGCCTGCCAAGGCCGAGGCCGAAATCCTGAAAGGGGGCAAGTCCCTGCTCAAGCAGGACGTTATGGTCGTGCAGTTCGGCGACAAGGAGACCTTGGCCAATGCTTTGTTTGCGGATAAAAAGAAGCCTGTGAAGATTTATTTTTACCCGCAAACCGGCGCCATCAGGCAAATCATACAGTAAGACATCCAATCGCATTTCACCCAGATTGTTCTGAGATTATTTTATTCATTTTCATAATACCTAAGATGCATGTTTAAAAATCATCCCAGAGGCTTATACGCCTTAGCCTTGGCTAATACCGGAGAACGCTTCGGCTATTACACCATGTTAGCCATTTTCGTGCTCTTCCTGCAGGCCAAATTCGGATTCTCGGCAATCGCCACCGGGCAAATCTTCTCCACTTTTCTGGCCGCAGTCTATTTCATGCCGCTCGTCGGCGGCATTCTCGCCGACAAATGGCTGGGTTACGGCAAAACTGTCACCATCGGCATCGTGGTCATGTTCACGGGCTACCTTCTTCTGGCTATTCCTTCCGAGGACTATAAGGCGAGCCTTATCTTCATGTTCGGAGCCTTGGCGCTGATTGCCATCGGCACCGGCCTGTTTAAGGGCAACCTCCAGGTCATGGTAGGCAACCTGTACGACGCTCCCGAGTACCGCGACCGTCGCGACAGCGCCTTCAGCCTTTTTTACATGGCTATCAATATCGGCGCCCTGTTCGCCCCGACAGCCGCCACGAAGGTGACCAATTACTTTCTCGGGACGGCCGGCCTGACCTATAATCCCCGGATACCGGCTTTGGCACACCGCTTTCTCGACGGGAGCATCGACGCCGCCGGCAAGGCCGACCTGACCGCGCTGGCCGCCTCGCAGCCTGTTCCGGTAAGCGACCTGGCCGCCTTCAGCCAGCATTATATCAGCCGTCTTTCGGAAGCATACAACTACGGTTTCGGCGTGGCCTGCCTTTCCCTGATTGTCTCCATCCTTATTTATGTGATTTTCAGGAAAACCTTCAAACAGGCCGACTTCAACCCCAAGCAGGCCAAGGCGCAAGCCGCCGCTACGGGTGTGAAGCTGCCCGAACTCGGCAAGAGGGAAACGAGGGAGCGCATCACAGCTTTGGTACTGGTCTTTGCCGTGGTCATCTTCTTCTGGATGGCTTTCCACCAGAACGGCCTTACCCTGACCTATTTCGCCCGCGACTATACGAGCAGCCAGGTGAACGGCTTCAGCCGCCTCTGGTTCGATGTCATCAACCTGGCCTTGTTGGCCGTGGCCGTTTACGCCGTCTTCGGCCTTTTCCAGTCGGAACGCCCCAAGGGAAAGGGCATCTCGGGGCTTGTTCTCGCCTTTGCTCTGGCCGCCCTGATCGTAAGATATACGCACATGCCGGCAGTCGTACATGTGCTCCCGCAAATTTTCCAGCAATTCAACCCCTTCTTCGTTGTGGCACTCACGCCGGTTTCTCTGGCTCTCTTCGGCCATTTGGCGGCCAAGAAGAAAGAGCCTTCGGCTCCGCGCAAGATAGGTATGGGCATGGTTGTCGCGGCGCTGGGCTTTACTATTATGGCCGTCGGCTCTTTAGGATTAAAGACGCCCAACGCTTTGGCCTCCACAGGGGGCGTGAGCGACGCGCTGGTGTCGCCGAATTGGTTGATAGGCACTTATCTCACCCTCACCTTTGCGGAGTTGCTGCTTAGCCCGATGGGCATGTCCTTTGTCTCGAAGGTGGCGCCTCCCAAATACAAGGGCTTGATGATGGGCGGCTGGTTTGCCGCCACGGCCGTGGGCAATTATATGGTTTCCTTTATCAGCAATATCTGGGGTGACCTGCCGCTCTGGATGGTTTGGAGCGTACTGATTGTGCTCTGCCTCCTTTCCGCGCTGTTCATCTTCTCCATCATGAAGCGGCTCGAAAAAGTGGCGGCCTAAAAATTTTTATAGCTTTTCATGGAAAGCTGTATCCTTCGCCGCGCGAGGTCTATGCCTATCACCCTGACGCGTACTTGTTGATGCACGTGAACGAAGCGCGTGGGGTCGCTGACGAAATGTTCGGACATCTCCGAGATGTGTACCAGCCCGTTTTCCTTGATGCCCAGGTCGACGAAGCAGCCGAAATTGGTGACGTTGGTGACGACGCCGGGCAGGAGCATGCCTTCCTGCAGGTCTTCAAGTTTGCGTAGCTTGGGGTCGAACTCCAGCACCTGGATGTTTTCGCGCGGGTCGCGTCCGGGCTTGTCGAGTTCTTTCATGATGTCTTCGAGCGTAGGCAGGCCGGTCGTAGGAGTGACGTATTTTTTCAAGTCCAGTTGCTTCTTCAGCTCCTTTTTCTCCGTAAGTTCCTGCAGGGAGCAATGCAGGTCGCGGGCCATGGTTTCTACCACGGGATAGCTTTCGGGGTGGACGGCCGAGTTGTCGAGAGGGTTCTCCGCACCGGGAATACGCAGGAAGCCGGCGCTTTGTTCGAAGGCTTTGGCACCCATGCGGGGCACCTGCATCAACTCGCGGCGCGTATGAAAAGGCCCGTGTTCGCGGCGGTAGTCGATGATGTTCTGCGCCAGCGCGGGGCCGAGGCCGGAGACGTAAGTGAGCAGGTATTTGCTGGCCGTATTCACGTTCACGCCGACGGCGTTCACGCAGCTTTCCACGGTCTGGTCAAGGCTCTTTTTCAGTTGTCCCTGGTCCACGTCGTGCTGGTATTGTCCGACGCCGATGCTTTTGGGGTCTATCTTTAGCAATTCGGCCAGCGGGTCCATCAGGCGGCGGCCGATGCTGACGGCTCCACGCACCGTCACATCGTAGTCGGGAAATTCATCGCGGGCAATTTTGGAAGCCGAATAGACCGAAGCGCCGTCTTCGCTGACGACAAAAACCTGAATCTTGCGGTCGTAGCGCAGGTTGGCGATGAACTGTTCGGTTTCGCGACCGGCGGTACCGTTGCCGATGGCGATGGCCTCTATATCATAGGAACCCACCAGACTGAGGATTTTCATACTCGCCTTGGTCAGTTCGCGCTGGGGCGGATGCGGATAAATAGTTTCGTTGTGCAACAAATTGCCCTGGGCGTCCAAGCAGACGACTTTGCAACCGGTGCGATAGCCCGGGTCAATGCCCAAGACGCGCTTTTGCCCCAAAGGCGGCGCAAGCAGTAGCTGACGCAGGTTTTCGGCAAAAACCTTGATAGCTTGAAGGTCGGCTTTTTCTTTCGACAGAGCGGCAAATTCGGTTTCGATGGAGGGTTTTAAAAGGCGTTTGTAGGAGTCTTTGACGGCGGTCGCAACCTGTTCAACGGCATGTATGGCTCCCGTAGAGGCGGGGTTCACACCCGCCCCCGCAATGTTGCGCACAAAGCGTTTGTTTAAAATAGGAAGGGCATTTTCGTCGTTGGGGGAAA
>JAISGW010000038.1 GCA_031262895.1 Tannerella sp.
GATGAAGAGGAGGGTGTCGTGTTCCGGACGGCATTGCCCGCAGACGAGGAAGGAGGCGTAGGTGCCTTGCATGGAACCGGTGACCGGCACGCAGCCCTCCGCCGAGACATCCACATTGATGAAGGCCTTGATGAAACGCGAAGCCTCCGATTTCAAGGCCGGAAGCCCGTTGATGTTGGGGTAAATGGAGGCGACGCCTTCGCGTAAAGCCTTGATTTCGGCTTCCACGCCCACCTGCGAAGGAGGCAGGCCGGGCACGCCCATTTCCATGTGGATAAATTCCGTATGTGTTTCTTCTTCCAGTTGGGATGCGATGGCTACCACCTCGCGTATGGTGGCCTTTCCGAAGTCGGGTAAGCCGTAAGAGGCTATAACCCGCTTGGCGGTGTTAAAATCTACGGGTGTCATGTTCCTTATAATTTTTGTTGCGCGAAGGTACAAATTATTTGCCTATTGCCGGGAAAGCCGTACTTTTGCCGCCCGATAAAAGACAAACGGCAAACTAAAATTAAACTGAGACTTATGCGCATCAAACTAAAACATTTCCTTGCCCTCTTACTCTTTTCCTCTTTCGCCATGATGTCGTGCATCAAAGAAGACTTGAGCAACTGCATCCCCGCCAAGGCGCCGGCTTCCGACAAGGAATATCCGGTGACTGTGGTCATTCATTGGGATTCGCTTGGTGAGGCGGCAAAGCCGGCCGATGGCATGCGCGCCCATTTCTTCCTCCACGAAAACCTCGCCCATGAGGCTATACGCGCCGACCTTCCCGCGGACGGCGGCGACGTGCTGCTTCAGCAAGGCATTGATTACTATCCTGTCGTTTACGATTATTACGGTTGCGAGAACCTGGCTTTCCGGAACGAGAACGACCGCCGCACTTTCGAGGCTTATTGCCTGCCGACGACAGGTCTTTACAACCAATACGTGAAGCCCGCCCTCGACGAGGCCACCGTGATGGAGCCTTATCCCAATCCTTTCTATACGGAAGCTTACGACAGCACCTTCGTTACCGACGGCACGAAGCATGACACGATACATTTCTACCCTAACGATGTCGTCCGTGAATTCACCTTCCTGGTATACGGAGCTTCCGGCGTCAAGCATTTAGCCAAGTTGTACGGCGCCATTTCCGGCGTGCCGTCGGCTTATTTGCCTGCACTCGAGATAGAAGGCCCTTCCAATGCCACCGTGTTTTTCAACCGGGTCACGGCTTATGCCAAGGGGCAATCGCTTTCTTGGCCGGAGGCCGAGGAAGCGTATTGGAAGGCGGGATGGCAAGACCCCGATACGGGCTGGACGGGCGATTGGGTGATGGGGCGCTTTTCCGTTTTCGTGCCGGATACCATGAACCTCCGCAACCGCCTCACCATCGAGATGCATTCGGTGGACAATTATTATTACTATGCTAATTTCGGTGGCCCGGCAAATGGCGGCCAGGATTGGAATCCGAGCGTTTCCGAGCAGTTGCTTGGCGCCATCCGCTACGGTTCCGAAGTTTGGCGGGTAATGAACGGGGGCTTCGACATTATCTTACGCTGCGGCCCGAATGAGGACGGCGATGATATCAAAGGCGGCGGAAACGGCGACAATATCCATATTCCCGAAAACAGCGGCACGAACGACGGCGGTGAGGGCGGCTTTGAGGTCGATACCGGCGATTACAATAATGTGGGCGTGGAGATTTAAGAGACTTCGGAAGTAGCCATGGCCAGCAATTCCTCGAACTGGCGGCGGTCGTTCGACAGGCGGGGAATCTTATGTTGGCCGCCCAGTTGCCCCTTGCGGCGCAGCCAGGCGTAGAAAGTGCCCTCGCGCGCCACGTGGATACGCAACGGAAGCAGCGACATGTCCTTATAGCGCTTGGCTTCATAGTCTGAATTGAGCGCTTGCAGGTTCTTGTCCAGCAAGGCGGAAAATTCGGCAATGGAGGAAGGGCGCTTCTCAAATTCAATCAGCCATTCGTGCATGCCCTTGGCCCTGTCGAGCAGGAAAAGGGGCGCCGCCGTGTATTCCTTCACCTTGGCACCGGTCTGGCGGCTGGTCTGGCTGATAGCCTTGTCGGCATTGTCGACCATCAGTTCCTCGCCGAAAGCGTTGATGAAATGTTTCGTGCGGCCTGAAATGACGAACTTGTGGGGAAAGACGGAGGTGAAACGCACCGTGTCGCCTATCAGATAGCGCCATAATCCGCCGGCCGTGGTGATGACCATGGCATAGTTCTTTCCCGCTTCCACGGCTTCCAAGGGCAGGATGGTGGGGTTGCTCTTTGTCTCTAATTCGCTCAGGGGGATGAATTCGTAGAAGATGCCGTAGTCGGGCATCAGCAGCATTGAGGGGTCGGAGAAATCGTCTTGTATGCCGAAGAAGCCTTCCGAGGCATTGTAGGTTTCCATGTAGCACATCTTGTCGTCGGGAATAAGCGCCTTGTACTGGTCGCGATACGGTTCGAAACTGATGCCCCCGTGGAAGAAGACTTCCAGATGCGGCCATACCTCGGTCAGGTATTGCTTGCCCGTCTTTTCGAGCATGGCCTTGATGAGCACCAGCATCCAGGAAGGGACACCGGAGAGGCTGTTGACGTCTTCGTTCCAGGTGCTCTCCACGATGCGGCGTATCTTTTCCTCCCATTCGTCCATCAGGATGATTTTCTTTTTGGGGACACGCACCAGGTCGACTAAGGGGTTGAGGTTTTGTATCAGCACGGCTGAGAGGTCGCCGCAATGGGAATGTTTGTTCAGCGGCGAGGGGCTGTGGCTGCCACCCAATATCAGGCCCTTGTGCGAGAAGAAACGGCTTTTAGGATTGTTTTTCAAATAGAGCGCTACGCAATCAAAGCCGCCCCGGTATTGCGCCTGGCGCATTTCGCGGGTGACGGGCAGGTATTTGCTCTTGTCGTTGGTTGTCCCGCTGGATTTGGCGTACCATTTCACCCGTCCGGGCCAGAGTACGTCGCTTTCGCCGTTTATCATGCGCATGACGTAAGGTTTGATGTCGTCATAGCTTTGCAGGGGCAGGCGTTTGGCGAAGTCCGCATAGCTGCGGAGGTCTTTCAGCCTGTATTCTTTCCCCCAAGCCGTATGACGCGCCTTCTTCAATAGCTTGTCTAATTGGCGGTATTGGAGTACGTCCGCCTTGCGGGCGAACTGTTCGATTTCTTTCTGCCGTGGGACAAACACCTGCGACAGCAGCCGGGTAAACATATCCATAGATTGATTGCGTCTCTGTGAATTGCCTGCAAATATACGGCATATCGAACTCAAATTGTATAGTTTTTCTTAAAAAGCGCTTCCGCCCTGGCTTCAGAAGCGCCGTCCTTCGCCGCGTCCGCCGAAGCCTCCGCGCCCTTCACCGCGCTCCCTGAAGCCCCGCCGGCCGAAGGCGTCGCGCCTCGAAGCCCCGCCCTTGAAGATTTGGAAGCGATAGATGAAATGCAACATGAAGTAGCTGCCCAGCGTGTTGTAGCTGGAAAAGGTGTAGCCGTTGCTGGTGGTCTGCTGCGAGATGCCGCTACGTTGTTGCAGGATGTCGTAGAATTTCAGCCGTATGGTGGCGGCGTTGCCACGGAGGAAGGATTTGGAGATGGCGGCATTCCAAAGGGTCTCGTTTTTTTGGTAGCCGGCCTGGTAGCCGGAATTGCCCGACCAGGTGATGTCGCTCTCTATGCGGAGATTCCAAGGCAGGTAGATGCTGGCGTTTCCTCCTATCCCGTAATCACAGGTTTCGACATTGTTCGCCGGCTGGAGCGAATAGTCGGCCTTGTTGTAGCGGATATTGCCCGTCACACCCAGGTCGAGGTAATCGGAGCGAAAATTGAGACCGGCGCGTTCCGACAAGACGGTGGAGCCGTAAATGTTCTTCTCGCCGTCAATAAAGGAATTGCTGTTCGCATAGCTGCCCATGCTCATGGAGTTGATGGAAAAGCGCTTGTCGGCGAGCGGCAGGTTGAACATCAGGCGGAGGTCCCCGTTGTAATTGCCGTCCGTGTTGCGGTAGCTCGTGTATTTGCGGCCGCCGGGCAGGTTGTGTACGTCGGTGACGACGGCCTTGAGCACATAGCTGCCTCCGGCCGATACGACGAAGGATGTTTGCCGTTGCGGGATGAAATGCAGGAAACGTATGGAGAGGTTGTTCGTATAATACGGGTCCAAGTCGGGGTTGCCCTGTATGGTGTTGTTGGGATTGGAAACGTCGGGCACGTCCTGCATCTGCTGCATCGTCGGCTGGCTGCTCGCGCCGCTGTAATTGACGCGCAGGTTCGTCGTGCGGCTGAAGCGGTAATTGAAACGTGCCATGGGCGAGAAATTGACTACCGAACGTTTCAGGTCCGATTTGACCAAGTCGCCCGTATAGGTGAGCATTTCGTTGGTCGAGGGGTCGATGTTGATGCCGAGCGAATAATTGTACTTGGGCCGGAGCGACTGGAAGGCCAGTGTGGCGCGCTGGGTGGTGAAGTTGCTGCGTGAGCTGTTGCTGTAAGCCGTGTCCAAGCGGTTGTAAATCCCGGCGTCGTCGGGCGAATAGGTGTTCTTGAGTGCCTCCGAATGGCTGCGGTTGTAGCGGTAGCTCAGTTGCATGAAGTAATTCCGCCCCAAGGGTTCCACCCAGGAGACGGTGGCGCCGAAATTGTAGCCTTTGTTATTGTAGTTGTATTGCTGGTCGATGACCGAATCGCGCCGGTTATAGTAATAGTAGGCGTCCGAGTAGGCATTGCCGTCTTGCAGCGCTTGGTTCGTGCCGCCCGTGAGGTAAAGGGCGAGGGTGCGTCCGCGGTCGTTGAGCCGGCGGCTGATGCCGAGGATGCCGTTCAGGTTGTATCCGTGCGCCCGGTCGGCCGTCAGCGAAGCCCCTCTGTTCAGGGGCGACATTTGGCTCGTGTCGGGATGCATCACGTCGGCGGCCTCCCCTTGGTAGGTGGTATAGTTTTCCGCCGACAGGCCGGTGCTGCGGCTCAAGGTGAGGTGGGGCCGGAAGAGGATATTGGTCATGGAGTCGGGCTTCCATTCGAGGCGGAAGTCGGCGCCCATATTGTCCGACTTCTTGGCGGAAGCGCTGTAATCCTGTTCGAGCTGCAGGCTGTCGTTGGTCTGCGTCTTCACTTCGGTGGAGTAGCCGTCAAGATTGTTATGGGAATGACTGTATCGTATGTTACCGTTCAAGCTCAGTTTCTTGCTGAATGTTTTGGCGAAGTTCAGGCCGAGGTTGCCCGACTTGGTGATGCCCGTGCCGCTGCCCGCCCCGCCGCCGCGCGAGCGCAGGCCGCCGCCCCGGCCTCCCATGCCCGAGAACATCGACGAGGCGATGTCGGTGAAGCCCATGTTGTTCGTGTTGTTGAGGCCGCCTATCAAAGAATACTGGTCGTTGCCCGTGAAACGGTTCACCATGAAATTCCCCTCGTAGCGTCCCTTGCTTCCGTAGCCTGCATAAGCGTTGCCGAAGAGGCCCTTCTTCATGCCTTTCTTGATGGTCAGGTTGAGCACGGTCTCGTCGTCGCCGTCGTCGAAGCCGGTCAGCTTGGCCAGGTCGCTCTTCTCGTCGTAGACCTGCAGTTTGTCTACGATGGAGGCAGGGAGATTTTTGGTGGCCACCTTCGGGTCGGAGGAAAAGAATTCTTTGCCGTCGACCAGGATTTTCTTTATCTGTTGGCCGTTGACGGAGACCGTTCCGTCGTCGGCGATTTGCACGCCGGGCATCTTCTTCAGCAAATCCTCCAAGACGGCGCCCTCCACCACCTTATACGAGGCGGCATTGTATTCCAGCGTGTCGTTTTTGATTTGCATCTCCGGCGCCCGAGCCTTCACGACGACTCCGCCCAAGTGCTCCGGCATCTCCGACAGGCGCAGGCGGCCGAGGTCGACGGGGTTCAGCTTGCCTGTGACCTCCATCTCGCTGTACATGGGCCTGTATCCGATGAAAGTGACGCCCACGATGTAACGGCCGGGCTTCACGTCGGGTATCAGGAAACTGCCGTCGTCGTGGCTGGGGGCGCCCGTAATCAGCAGGCTGTCGCGTATGCTCAGCAGGCGCACCGTGGCCTGCCCGATGGGGCGGCCGCCCCGCGCCTCCACTACGATGCCTTTTACATTGATGCGCGACCTGCTCTGCGCCCCGGCAGAGAAAACCAAACCCAGACACAAGGCCACCAACAGTCCGCCTATTCTCCTTGTTTTCATGCCTGAATAGACATTTCCGACCCGAATAGGTTTAAATCCGGCGACGATTTGTGGATTTTTACCCTCCGTTTGGAACATTTCCAATCCGAAATATGGATTTTTACCCTCCGTTTGGAACATTTCCAATCCGAAATGTGGATTTTTACCATTAGTTTGGAACATTTCCAATTCAAGATGTGGATTTTTACCTCCAGTTTGGAATATTTCCAATTCAAGATGTGGATTTATGGCCTTCGTTTGCCACAATATCCATTCAAGTTGTGGCGTTTTACCCTTTGTTTACCACAAACCGGCAAGAAGTTCTAATTTAGCGGACCAAAAAATACCATTTATCATGAAACGTGTGTTGTTTATTTTGCTGGCCGCCTCTTGCGGCTTAGGGCTGAAGGCACAGGAGCCGGACAGCCTGGCGATATGGCCTGGCGATGCGTCGAAGGCCGCTGCCGAAATGTTCATCTATCATCCTAACGCGAAGGCGCAAACGCCCACGGCCGCCGTGCTGGTCTTCCCCGGCGGAGGCTATCGGATGTTGGCTATGGATACGGAGGGCAGCATGATGGCCCGCTGGTATGCCGCCCACGGACTGACTGCCGTGGTGGTGCGCTACCGCATGCCGGAGGGTGTGCGTACGGTTCCCCTCGACGATGCCGTGCGTGCCATGCAAATCCTGCGCGCCCATGCGGCGGCCTGGAACATTGACCCGAAGAAGGTCGGCGCAGTCGGCTCTTCGGCCGGAGGGCATTTGGCCGCCTCGCTTTGCACTTTGGCGCCCGTGGCCGACCGCCCCGACTTCGCCGTCCTGTATTATCCTGTGATTAGCTTTGAGACGGGCATCACCCATTTGGGCAGCCGCAACAATCTTTTGGGCAAAGATAAGGACGACCCGAAATGGATCGCCCATTATTCCCTTGACAAGCAGGTCGACGCCCATACGCCGCCTACGCTGATGATGCTGGCCGATGACGATAATACCGTGCCGCCTGAAAACAGCCTCCTTTATTACGAAGCCTTGAAGCGGCAGCATATCCGCGCCGCGCTTTACATCTTCCCCTTCGGGGGGCACGGCTTCGGCTTCAAGGACAGCTATGCCTATCAAGCCGAGTCGCGCCGCCTCCTCGCGGGTTGGCTGCAGAGCCTGCACCTCTTGTAAACGGCAACCTTTACGACAGCCCTTCGACCTGGCCGTCCACCAGGTCGATGTGGCGCGCCTGCGGGTCTTTGGGCAGGCCGGGCATGCGCATGATGTCGCCCATGACGACGACAATCATTTCGGCGCCGCTGTTGATGATGACATCGCGCACTTTCATCTCGAAGCCGCCCAACGCGTCGTAAGCCTTGGGATCGGCCGAGAAGGAATACTGCGTCTTGGCGATGCAGACGGGGTAATGGCCGAGGCCGAGGCTCTCTATCTGTTTGAGCTGCTTCTCTGCGGCGGAGGTATAGACCACCGACGTGGCGCCATAGATGTGCGCTGCCACCTTGCGTATTTTCTCGCGCACGGAATCGCCGTCCTCGTAGGTGAAGGCGAGGGGCGCCGAGGGATGCTGCGCTATCGTATCGACAAGCAGCTTGGCCAGTTCGAGACCGCCCGCCCCGCCTTCGGCAAAGACCGTGTTGAGGGCAAATCCCACGCCTTGCTCTTTGCAATGTTCGGCCACGAGGGCGATTTCCTCGTCGCTGTCCTCGGCGAAACGATTGAAGGTGACGATAATCTGTTGTCCGAAGCCCTTCATGTTGGCGATGTGCTTGTCTAAGTTGGCGAAGCCGCGGCGCAGGCCTTCCGTATCGGGCAGCTTGATGTCTTTCTCCGGCACACCGCCGTGCAGCTTCAGGCTCTGGGCCGTGGCCACGATGACGGTCAACTCCGGGCGCAGGCCGGCCTTGCGGCATTTGATGTTGAAGAATTTCTCGGCTCCCAGGTCGGCACCGAAGCCGGCCTCAGTGATTACGTAATCGCCGTAGGTGAGCGCCATCTTGGTGGCGACGACGGAATTGCAGCCGTGGGCGATATTGGCGAAGGGGCCTCCGTGCACGAAGGCGGCCGTATGCTCGGTGGTTTGCACGAGGTTGGGGAGCAGGGCGTCCTTGAGCAGGACGGTGATGGCACCCGCCACGCCGAGGTCGTTCACGGTAAAGGCTTTGCCCTCGTGGGTGTATCCGAGCAGGATGTTGCCGACGCGGCGCCTGAGGTCGTCCAGGTCAGTGGCTAAGCAGAGGATGGCCATGATTTCCGAGGCGGCGGTGATATCGAAGCCGGTCTCCGCCGGCACGCCGTTGCCAGGGCCGCCCAAGCCGGAGACGATGTTGCGCAGGTTGCGGTCGTTCACGTCGAGCACCCGCTTCCATTTCACCTCCTTCAGGCCCACGCCCGTGTTGCGGTTCTGGTAAATGTAATTGTCCAGAAGGGCGGCAATCATGTTGTGGGCGGAAGTGATGGCGTGGAAATCGCCCGTGAAGTGCAGGTTAATGTTCTCCATGGGCAGCACTTGCGAATAGCCGCCGCCGGCGGCGCCGCCCTTCATGCCGAAACAGGGGCCGAGCGAAGGCTCGCGCAGGGCCACGATGGCCTTTTTCCCAAGCCGGTTCAGTCCGAGGCTGAGGCCGATGGAGACAGTCGTCTTGCCGATGCCGGCCTTCGTGGGCGTAATGGCCGTCACGAGGATGAGATGATGACGGCGTATGGCCTCCTCGTTGATGAGCTTCAGCGGTATCTTGGCCATGTAGCGGCCGTAGTTCTGCACTTCGTAACGGGGTATGCCGATGCGCTCGGCCACATCCTTAATCTTATCCAATTCGATTTCTCTTGCGATTTCGATGTCTGTTTTCATGACTTCTTTATTTTGGTTTTGTTAAATATGTGGGCAAATGTACGGCTTTATCGGATTTCGTTTATAAGTAATCTATGTCCATTTGATAATTCCACAGGGGAAAATAAAGGTTACCGCCCCGCCATTCCACCTCGCCGCGCTGGAAAT
Source organism: Tannerella sp. (assembly GCA_031262895.1). Classification (GTDB taxonomy): domain Bacteria; phylum Bacteroidota; class Bacteroidia; order Bacteroidales; family Tannerellaceae; genus JAISGW01. The sequence continues at coordinate 9,149 of JAISGW010000038.1, forward strand.
CCACCGTCTCGCTCCGGGGATATTGCTTGGCGGGCACTAAGGGGCGGCTGAAGTCGGTGTTCACTATCAGGCGCCAGGAATCAATGCCGCCGAGGAAGAAATAGGCCTCGTCAGTGTCGCGGGCATAAGTGGGGATGCCGAACGACTGGTCGACGGGCACCCAGCCCGGCCCTTCCAGGTAAATCTCCGCCCAATCGTGCAGGTTCCAGGCATTGGGATGCATCATGAAACCGCTCTCGAAACGGGCGGGTATGCCGCTGATGCGGCAGAGGGTGATGAAGAGGAGCGTCACTTGCCCGCAGTCGCCGTGCCTGTTGTCCAGCACGTATTCTGGTATGTCGGCGATGGTGGAATATTCGCGCGCGGAAGCCCAGGGGAAATGGTCGTTCACGTAGCGGAAGATGCGCTTGGCCTTCAGCAGGGGGTTGGTCTCTCCGGCCGTGAGGCTGGTGGCCAGGGCGCGCAGGCGGGGCGAAAAGCGGATATGCCGTTCCCGTTCGGAAGTATATTCCTTGTAAGAAGCCGAGGCTGTGTCGTAGGGCAGCACCTCGGCGGGCTGCAGCGGGTGCCATTCCCCGTAAGAGGTATAGGAAAAGGTTTCGGAGAAGACGGTCGGCTTGTCGCGCACAGCCCGCTTTTCCATGTATAGCGTGCTGTGCGGGCAGTCGACAGGCGCGAAGGTCGGCGCCTCGCTGCTGGAAAGGAATTTCACGTCTTGCTGCCTTGGCCGGTCGCGGCGAGGGTAGGGTAGCCAGCAGCGGATAATTTCGCCCGCAGGCACGGCATTGGCCTTTACCGTGAGCGTGTAATGCACGCGCATCCGTTTGGGGGCAACCAGAAAACGGCCCGTCGCCCGCACGCTTTGGATGATTTCAGGCAGGTTTTTCTCGTCGGCCAACTCGCTTCCGCTGGGCGGGTTCCCGTCTTTCGCTATCTTGATGGCGCGGCAAAGGGAGTCGATGCGGAACAGATTGGGCGCCGCATTGCGGAAATAGCGCTTCTTGCCGTCCAGCGTCATGCACTCCAGGGCGCCCGTGGCTTCCCAGGCACGCAATTGCTGCTCGTTCACGTTCGGAATGTAACGGCGGATGTAAGCGGTCACTTCAGGTTCTGTCCGGTTGAAGTCGACCAGGAGACGCTGGTGCAGGTCATCTTCCCAGCGGTAGGCTTTTACCTCCGGCTTGGGGCTGCAGGCGCAGAGTCCCAAGGCCAGGGCCAGATAATTGAAAATTCTTTTTCTCATGTCATTTAAAGCGCGAATGCCCGCAAAAATAGTGGAAACTTCCCTACTTTTGCACACGTAAAAAAGAGATGACGTCCCTACTTACCTTTGAAGAAAAACAGAAGAATCAAATTATTATCAACTACAATGAAGATCAAAAACGTATTTTATGGCTTGGCTACCCTGCTCCTGCTTGCCCCTGCGGCACAGGGCCGGGAGCTGAAGATAGCCTCCTCCATGTTGGTGGGCGACCGCATTGCCATGTTTGTGCCCGAAGCTTACGACTCCGTGCGCACGCCTTCGCTCATCCTGATGCACGAACCGGTAAGGCGCGGCAATCTGCCTGCCGGATGGGCATTGACCCCGCGCTACACCTTGAACGACGGTCAGGCCACCGCCACGGTAGCTGTTCCCGCCGGAACCTCTCTCTATGGCGGAGGTGAAGTGACCGGCCCGCTGTTGCGCAACGGCATGACCGTCAAACTCTGGAACACCGACAACGGTGCCTACTATAAGGACCACGGCAAACGCCTCTACCAGTCACACCCCTGGGTGCTGGGCGTACGTCCCGACGGCACCGCCTTCGGCGTGCTCTTCGACAGTTTCTGGAAGGCCGAACTCACTACCGACAATGGCCAAATCATCTTTCGAAGCACAGGGACACCCTTCCGTACTTATATCATCGACAGGGAAAGTCCGCAGGCCGTTGTGAAAGGCTTGGCCGAGTTGACAGGCACCATCTCCATGCCGCCCCGCTGGGCCTTGGGCTATAACCAGTGCCGCTTCTCCTACGTGCCGGACGCCCGCGTCAGGCAAATTGCCGACACCTTCCGCCTGAAGAAGATACCCTGCGACGTCATCTGGTTCGACATCGACTACATGGATGGTTACCGCATCTTCACCATCAACAAGCAGCGGTTCCCCGACCCTAAGGCAACCAATCGCTACCTGCATGACAAGCAGTTCCATTCGGTATTCATGATAGATCCGGGAGTGAAGGTGGATTCCAACTACTTTGTCTATCGCAGCGGACATGCCCGCGACCTCTTTGTGCACGACGCCTATCATCGTGAATACCACGGCCGGGTATGGCCGGGCGAGTGCGCATTTCCCGACTTCACCCGCCCCGAGGCACGCGCCTGGTGGAGCGGCCTTTATAAGAATTTCTTGGCTAACGGTATCGACGGCATCTGGAACGATATGAACGAACCCTCCGTTTTTGGTGGTCCCGATGGAACAATGCCGTACAGCAATATACACTTGGGAGGCGGCAGCCTGCCTACCGGCTCGCATCTGATGTATCACGATGCTTATGGACGGCTGATGGTGGAAGCCACCTACGACGGGATGCTGGAAGCCAGACCCGATAAGCGTCCCTTTGTTCTCTCACGCGCCAATCTGCTGGGCGGACAGCGCTTCGCGGCTTGCTGGACAGGCGATAATGCCGCCATCCCTGCGCACGAGAAAATGTCGATACCCATGTCCATCACATTGGGCTTGTCGGGACAGCCGTTCAGCGGCCCTGACATAGGTGGTTTCCTCGGCAATACCTCGCCCGACTTGTTCGGCGAATGGATGGGCTTCGGTGCCTTCTTCCCCTTCGCCCGCGGACATGCCACTAAAGGTTCCAACAACAAAGAGCCGTGGGCCTTCGGCAAGGCGGTGGAAAATGCGTCGCGCATAGCACTCGACCGCCGCTACCGGTTGCTGCCATACCTTTATACCCTTTTCTATCGGGCGCATACCAATGGCGAACCGGTGATGGAGCCGCTCTTCTTTGCCGATACCAAAGACCCCGCTCTCCGCACCGAGCAGCAGGCCATCCAGTTGGGCGATAACCTGCTTGTCATCCCCCGCTTCGCCAAGAACCCGGCACTGCCGAAAGGCATCTGGGAGAGGCTCTCCTTAGTAAAAGGCGACCTGAAAGGGAAATACCAGGCTACGCTGAAGGTGCGTGGCGGAAGCATCATCCCTGTCGGTAAAGTGATACAGAACACCGAAGAGAAGTCCTTTGACCCGCTCACGCTGATTGTCTGCCCCGATGCCCAAGGCAAGGCCAAAGGTACCCTCTACTGGGATGCCGGCGACGGCTGGGGATTCCAGAAGGGCGACTACAAGCTCTATACATTCGAGGCCAAGCAGGAAGGCGGCCATACCGTCGTACGGATTGCCGACGAACAAGGCAACCGCCATATTGACTTGGGCAAGGTGCAGGTAGAAGTGCTGCGCAATGGAAAGACAAGCCGCGGCGTTTATGCCGGTGCAACGAATCAATAGTCCTGTCTCTTGACCGATAAGCCTTACAGAATAAGCTCCGGGTTCCC
>JAISGW010000124.1 GCA_031262895.1 Tannerella sp.
CAAGATAAAGGTGGAAAGCAACGCGGAACAGATACGCTTCTCGAAATTCCTGGCCACCATCGTCACTGACGTCCCCATGGCGTTCCATACGGCCGATTGCCTCCGACAGGCGCCTGACGAGAAAGAACTCGCCCGGATATACGAAGAACTGGAATTCCGCTCCTTCCTTATGAAGATGAAGGAAAAGAAAACCGCGGCTAAGACAGCCCCCCCCGTGCAAGGCAAGCTCTTCGCTGAATTCGAACTGCCCGAAAGCAAAGAAGAAACGTCGGGGGCAAAAACGTCCCTCCAGGAACTGCATAGCCTGCAAGATTGGCCGCACCATTATCAGGCTGCCGTCTTACCCGCCGAACAGGAAACACTGGCCGCTTTGCTCGCCCGACAATCCTCCTTCAGTTTCGATACCGAAACCGATAGCATCAACCCGCTGGAGGCGCATCTGGTAGGCATGTCTTTTGCCGTGGAGGAAGGTGAGGCCTGGTATGTCCCTGTACCGGAAAAGTGGGAAGAAGCCCAACAAACGGTAAAGCGCTTCACTGCCGTATTGCAAGCTGCAAACGTGGAAAAGGTGGGACAAAACATAAAATTCGATATTCTCGTGCTGCGGAAATATGGCGTGCATGTCGCCGGCCCTTTATTCGACACCATGATAGCCCATTACCTTTTGAATCCGGAACTGCACCATAACATGGACTACATGGCAGAAATCTGCCTGCATTACAAGACTATTCATATTGAAGAACTGATAGGCCCCAGGGGAAAGAAGCAGCTCTCCATGCGACAAGTCCCCCTGAAGCAAATTGTGGAGTACGCGGCCGAAGATGCCGACGTCACCCTCCGCCTAAAACATTACCTGCTCCCGGAACTGCAGCACCTGGACGACGAGTCGCTCTTTTACGACATGGAGATGCCGCTCGTCTACGTACTGGCCGACATGGAGGCAGCCGGCGTACGGCTTGACCTCGAGGCGCTAGCCCAATCGTCGAAGGAACTTTCCGGGCAATTGGCCGTGTTGGAGGAAGAAATCTACGGATTGGCCGGCGGCCCCTTCAACATCAACTCCTCCAAGCAAGTGGGAGAAATCCTCTTCGGCCGCCTCCAATTAGACAACAGGGCCAGGAAGACGAAAATGGGCAACTTCAGCACCAGCGAAGATGTGCTGGAAAAATTACGTAACCGCCATCCCATCGTGGGCAAACTGCTCGATTACCGCAGGGTGAAGAAGCTGCTCTCCACCTATGTGGACGCCCTGCCTCTGCTTGTCTCACCCGACGACGGCAAAGTGCATACCTCCTTCAACCAAGGCGTCACCTCCACCGGCCGCCTCAGCTCCACCAACCCCAACCTGCAAAATATCCCCGTACGCGAAGAAATGGGCCGTGAACTGCGCAAGGCCTTTATCCCCGACCCAGGCTGCACCTTCTTTTCGGCCGACTACTCGCAAATCGAACTGCGTCTCATGGCACATCTCAGCCAAGACGAACACATGGTTGAAGCCTTCCGCAGCGGTGCCGACATCCATGCTGCCACGGCCGCGAAAATATACGGCCTCCCTCTTGAACAAGTCAGCAAAGACATGCGCCGCAAAGCTAAAACGGCCAACTTCGGCATCATTTACGGCATCTCCGCCTTCGGTTTGGCCGAAAGACTGGGCATTCCGCGCAGCGAGGCCAAGGAACTCATCGACGGCTATTTTGCCTCCTATCCGAAAATCAGACAATACATCCAGGCCAGCATCGAAAGCGCCAGGGAAAAAGGCTACGCGGAAACTCTCTATCACCGCCGTCGCTACCTGCCCGACATCTGCTCGCACAATGCTACCGTGCGCGCATACGCCGAACGCAACGCCGTTAACGCCCCCATACAAGGCAGCGCCGCCGACATCATCAAGATGGCCATGGTGCGCATACACCGCCGCTTTGCCGAAGCCGGACTGCACAGCCGCATGATTTTGCAAGTGCACGACGAACTTAACTTTAATGTCCCCGAAGAAGAACTGGAGAGCGTACGCCGCATCGTACTGGATGAAATGGAAAACGTGCTCCCGCTTAGCGTTCCTCTGCTGGCCGACAGCGGTGCAGGCAAAAACTGGCTGGAAGCTCACTAATAGGCTATAAAGCGTAAAGGTAAAAAGGCGGCTTCCTTTCGGGGAAGCCGCCTTTTTACTTGCGGAGAAGGCACTGCCCTACTCCACCCGACGGGCGCCGTCAGAGATGACGACGTCGTAACGTTTAGGCTCGTGCCCGAACTTGGTCTTAAAAGAAGTGACGGCCTCCTTGATGAAGGCGTCGTAAAGCTCGTCGCGCACTAAGTTGAGGGTGCAGCCGCCGAAGCCGCCGCCCATAACGCGCGAGCCGGTAACCCCGCATTTCCGGGCTTCTTCGTTAAGAAAGTCCAGTTCCGTACAGCTCACTTCGTAGAGTTTGGACATACCCTCATGGGTGCCATACATGCACTGGCCGACGGTCTCGTAATCGCCCTTTTCCAAGGCTTCACAGACCTGCATCACGCGGCCTACTTCTTCTATTACATATTCCGCGCGCATGTAATCTTCGGCGCTGACTTCTTCTTTCACCTCGGCGAGCATCTCCATGGAAGCGTCGCGCAAGAATTCCACTTCGGGATGGTGGTTGCGGATGGCATTGGCTACGGCCTCGCAGGAATGGCGCCGCTTATTGTAAGCCGAAGAAGCCAATTCATGCTTGACGGCCGTATCGAGTAATACCAAACGATATCCCTTCGGGTCGAAGGGATAGTACTTGTATTCCAACGAACGGCAGTCGAGTAATATCAGGTTGCCGGCCTTGCCGAAGACGGAGGCGAACTGGTCCATGATGCCGCAATTAACGCCCACGTAATTATGCTCCGTGGATTGCCCTATCTTGGCCAGCTCGAACTTGTCTATGCCCAACGAGAAAAGCTCGTTGATAGCGAAGGCAAA
>JAISGW010000138.1 GCA_031262895.1 Tannerella sp.
GATTGAAGGCTGTCCTTAGTCACACTTCATTGCCGTTCGCTTTCAGCGAACGGGATAGGAAGCCGGAATGAGGATTTGGGGCTTTAGCCCCAACCATATAGGTTGCCTTCAGGCAACGGGCGTTTATTGGCCGAAGGCCGAAAAGGGGCTGAAAGCCCTTGCCTGAAAGGCAATATCAGCAGCCCACCGCAAGGCCGAAGGCCGCCGCGTTGGGGGAGAGACGAATAGATAGGTCTGCGCCCTGCAAGGGCAGCATATATGTTGCGCCTGTAGCGCGCCGTATTCATTTACCCGACCTCCGACCCGACGCGGCGCGCTTCGCGCTTGCGACGGGCTACTGATTAGCACTTTCAGCGCATGGCCTACGGCCATTTTTAGTTGCCTTCAGGCAACGGAGGAGGAAAAGAAGAGGGAAGAGGGAAGAAGGAGGCGCCGATGCCACAATATCCATTCACGATGTGGCATCTTATCCTCATTTCGCCACAAAATCTCTTCGATATGTGGATTTTTATCCTCATTTGGGAACTTTCCTAATTCTATATGTGGATTTTTACCCTTGTCTATCCATATTATTCATTTAAGATGTGGATAAATGACCTCATCTTGGAACTTTTTGAAGTCAAGATGTGGATTTTTACCCTTGGTTTGCCACATTTTCTTTGAGACTTTAAGACTATGAGACCTTGAGACTATGAGACTATGAGACTGTAAGACCATTAGACTTTTAGATTATTAGATTATTAGACAGCAAGACTTAGGGCTATGGAAACCACGGTCTTCTTATGGTCTCAAAATCTTATAGTCTTAATGTCTCATAGTCTCATAGTCTCATAGTCTTAAAGTCTTATAATCTCAACGCATCACTTTTTTCCCTACTTTTGCCATACGAAAACACTTTTACAGGAATAAAACAAAAGCTTACCTATAACGATAGCTACTCTTAAAAGAAATGTGAAATGAAAAAGAAAAACAGATTGAAAAGCGCTAACCGCTTGTTCTGCACGCTGGCCATAGGCTTGCTGGGCCTCCTCGCTCCGGCAGGGCTTTCCGCCCAAAACACGGGCAACAGAATCACGGTTACGGGAGAAGTACGCGACGCCCAAGGGCCGATAGCCGGCGCCACGGTAATGGAAAAAGGCTCGGCCACCAACGGCGTGATTACCGACGCCTCGGGGCAATTCAGCATCCAAGCGGGGGCGAAGGGCAGCCTGACCGTCTCTTACTTGGGCTACACCACGCAAGACGTGGCCCTGCGCGGCCGCAGCCACCTGAGCATCGAATTGCAGGAGGCCGCCACTAACCTGAACGAGGTGGTGGTGGTGGGCTACGGCACGCAGAAGAAAGTGAATCTGACCGGCTCGGTGGCCTCGGTCAATTATGACCAGTCGGTGCTTTCGCGCCCCCTGACCACGGCCACCGCCGCCCTGGCGGGCATGAGTTCGGGCCTGCAGGTCATGCAAGGCTCTGGGCGGCCGAACGCTGAGGGCATCAGCCTGCGCATCCGCGGCACGGGTACCCTGAACGACTCCGACCCGCTGGTCTTGGTTGACGGCGTAGAGCAGGACCTCTCCAACATCAACCCCCAGGACATCGCCAGCATCTCCGTGCTGAAAGACGCGGCCTCCTGCGCCATCTACGGCAACCGGGGTGCCAACGGCGTCATCCTGGTCACTACCAAAACGGGACGGAACGGGAAGATACAGGTCTCCTACAACGGTATGTTGGCCATCAACAACCCGACCAAGGTCATCCGCATGGTATCCAACTCAGCCGACTACTTCGAGCTGATGAACGAGTCGGCGGAGAACGTGGGCGCCAGTCCCATCTTCGCCCAGTCGACCATCGACATGTGGCGGAAAGCCGACAAGGACCCCAAGGCGCTGGCCGCCTCGGGCTACCCCAACTACGTGGCCTATCCGAACACCGACTGGTTCGACGCCATCTTCAAGACGCGTATCATGCACCAGCATACCGTCTCGGTCACCGGGCAGGAGAAGCATACCAACTACGATTTCTCGGCCACCTATTTGGACAACCCGGGCATCGTGGACAATGCCGGCATCAAGAAATATTATTTCCGCAGCAACATCGCCGCCGACGTGAAGCCCTGGATGCAGGTGGGGATGCGCCTTTGGGGCTACCAGACCGACCAGCAGCGCAACGACATCGCCAACCTGACGGCCTGGTCGTTCCAAAAGACCGTGCCCGACATCTATCCGCGTTACCAGGGGCTTTGGGGCGGTCCTTCGGCCCCCGAGGAGGACCCGGTGGCTTCCAACGGCCTGCTCATCATGAACAACAACGGCGGTTCCTATAAATACCGCGAGATGAACGCCTCCTTCTACGCCCAAATCAAGTTCCTGAAGGATTTCTCCTTCAAGACGAACTTCAACTACGACTATTTCCACCGCGAAGACGTCTACATCTCCGGCTCCAACGACCGCTGGAATTTCCGCCTCGGCACCTTGGAAGAGGCCGCCACGCCGCTCTCGCAGGTGGGCGTTTACTATTACTACGACATGACCAAGCGTTGGAAATGGACGAACACGCTGAACTGGTCGCATACCTACAACAACCTGCATTACATCACCGCCCTGGCGGGCTTTGAGGAGGAGAACTACTGGGACCGGACGATGGACTCGGAGAAACAGGGTGTCATCGACCTTTCCGTGACCGACTTCGACACGGTCAACACCATGATGTACCTGCACGGTAACGGCTCGGCCTGGGCACGCCGCTCCTGGTTCGGACGCGCCACCTACGCTTACAACGAGAAATACCTCTTCGAGGCCGACATGCGCTATGACGGTTCTTCCCGTTTCGCGCCCGACCGCCGCTGGGGCTTCTTCCCTTCGGCTTCGGCCGCCTGGCGTATCTCGCAGGAGGGCTTCATGCAAAACTCGGGCATAGACAACCTGAAGCTGCGCCTCTCCTACGGTCGACTGGGCAACAGCAGCATAGGCGACTACGAATGGCAGAGCCTTTACAACACGAACTACTATTCCTTCGGCGGCACCAAAGCCACCGGCCTCGACATCGGCACCTACGCCAACCCGCTGCTCGTATGGGAACATACCGACCAGTTAGACGCAGGCTTGGACTTCGGCTTCCTCAAGAACCGCTTCTCGGCCGTCTTCGACTTCTATAACAAACAGACCAACGGCATCCTCTACCGCCCCGACATGTACCTGACGATGGGCAATACGACCGGCCCCTTGGAGAACCTGGCCGAGGTGAACAACCGGGGCGTGGAACTCACGCTCAGCTGGGCCGACAAAATCGGGAAAGTCCACTATTCGGTATCCGGCAACGTCTCTTACAACCGCAACTTGGTCAACAAGTACAAGGGGAAACTGAAGCAGGGCTGGGTGACCGACGCCAACGGCAACAAGGTTTGGCAAAGCAACCTCGGCGACGTCTCCACCGGCGATGCCAATCGCGTCATCGAAGGCCATACAATTAACGAGTGGTACATGCTCGACACCTACAAGGGCAATGCCAGCTATTTCAACAAGGACGGCTCGGTCAATCCCAAAGGCGGGCCTAAAGACGGCATGATACGTACGCCGGAAGACATGAAGTGGCTGCAAGCCATGTCGGCGGCTGGCTATAAGTTCTATCCCGACCAGGGCATTTCGAAAGACAAAATCTGGTACGGCGACTATATCTATGCCGACAATGACGGCGATGGCATCTACGGCGATACCAACGACCGCACCTTCCAGGGCTGCTCCACCGAGCCGAAATACATTTACGGCCTGCAGGCCGCCGCTTCCTGGAACAACTTCGACATTTCGGTCAACCTCTCCGGCGCCGCCGGCAACAAGGTCTACTGGTATGCCGTAGGGCAGAACGGCTCGGCCACCGTCTTCGGACTGGCCATAGGCAAGGAAGTGGGCTACCACCATTACTTCTACGATCCGGACAATCCGGACGACCCGCGCACGAACACCAGCTCCAACACTCCGCGCCTGACCCTCAACAACGGCAACGACCAGAGCGGCGCCCAGTCGAACCTGCATCTCTTCAATGCCGGCTTCCTCAAGCTGCAAAACGTCACCTTCGGATATACCCTTCCCAAGCTGATTACCGACAAGCTGCAAATCGAAAAGGTGCGCTTCTACCTTTCGGGCGAAGACCTGCTCACCTTCACTTCCTTCCCGGGCATAGACCCGGAAATGCGGGCCGGCGTGGGTTATGCCCCGCTCCGCCAGTTTGCCTTCGGATTGAATGTCACCTTTTAACTAACGCGTAAAGAATTTCAACATGAAAAAGATAAAACTCCGCATACAGGCCCTGCCATGGGTCTTGCTTCTCGCCTTGGCCGCCGGTTTGGGCAGCTGTTCCGATTTCTTGGACAAGTCGCCTACCAATGCCGTCAGCTCCACGACGATCTGGACGCGCGCCCAACTGGCCGAGCAGGCCGTCACCGGCGTGTACAACGACCTGCTTTGGGAATGGCAGCAGGCCAGCAACTACTGGGACATGCGCTCTTACGTCATGGACTACGACATCAACTGGCTGGGCGACGTGCCCGACCTGGTAGGCACGGCCACCTCTTCTTCCGGCTGCTACGCCACCTTCTGGCAGGTTTACTATGAGGGCATACAGCGCGCCAACGACGTCATCGCCAACATCGGGAAGGTGCCCGACATGACCGATGCCGACAAAGGCCGTTACATCGCCGAGTGCAAGTTCCTCCGCGCCTGGTTCTACATGCGCCTGAACATGCTCTACCATGGCGTGCCCCTTTACCTTGAACCGGTAGAACCCGCCGATGCCAACAAGCCCCGTTCCTCCGAAGCCGATGTATGGAAAGCCATCGTGCAAGACCTCACCGACTGCATCAACGAGCCTAACCTGCCCGACAAGTATGCGGCTTCCGACGCCAATTACGGGCATGTCACCAAGGGCGCGGCCTACGCCCTGCGCGGACGGGCTTACCTCTGGATGAAGGACTGGGCCGACGCGGTGGCCGACTTCAAGAAAGTCACTACCCTCGGCTATGCGCTCTTCCCCGACTACAAGGCGCTCTTCAAGGAAGAAAACGAACGTTGCGACGAGATGATATTCTCCGTCCAGTACATCGACGAGACCGGCATGGGTTCGCTCAAGAACCGGGGCTACGGTAGCCGTGTCACCGACGGCTATGCCTGGAACAATTACATCCCCAACCCGCATTTCGTCGACTCCTACGAATACGCCGACGGCAAACCCTTCTCCTGGGACGACCTCTTCCCAGGCTATTCCGACATGGCCCCGGCCGCCCGTTCGGTCTATTTCCTCCGCGACAGCATGACCGACGCGGAGAAGTCCATCATGCAGGAATACGGCGCCGACCTGTCCAAGTATCTCCCCTCCGGCAATGAGGCCCGCATCCTGAAGGCCTACACCAACCGCGACCCGCGCATGACGATGAACATCATCACGCCCTATTCCACCTACTTGGGCGGCTGCACGGGGACGCCCATCGAATACACCCTGCGCTGGCCTTACCGCGGCTACGATGCGGCCTATCCCTACGACATCCGCACCGATACCAATGCCAAGTTCTACTATCTGATGCGCAAGTTCGTGGGCGAAGGCACCGAAATTCCGCATTTCGACAACTCTCCCATCGACGAGCCGCTGATTCGTTATGCCGACGTGCTGCTCGGCTTGGCCGAAGCCCTCAACGAGGAGGGCAAGACCGACGAGGCCATCACCTACGTCAATCAGGTGCGCGCCCGCATCCCCGGCCTGGCCTTGCTGAATTCCAACACCTACACCCAGGTCAAGGGGCAAGACGACCTGCGCACCCGCATCCAGAACGAATACCACTGGGAACTGGTGGGCGAAGACCAGCTCTACTTCGACGAACTGCGCTGGGGCACTTGGAAGAAGCTGAAATTCCAGGAAGACCACGGCCGCAAGAACGGCATGACGGAAATCTGGGGCAAGACCACTTATACCTGGAGTTATGAGGGCGACCAGGTGCTCGAATGGGCCATCCCCGCCAAGGAAATAGAAATGAATCCTAAGCTGACCCAAAACCCGGGTTGGAACTAAGCATAAAAACATCCCTTATGAAAAAGTATGGCATATTTTTATGGCTGCTCCTCTCTGTGCTCCCCCTCTGCGGGGGGGCACAGAGCCTCCCGGCGCGTATCAAGCTGGATACCGACCGTAGTATCGGCCAAATCGACACGTTGATATATAGCAATTTCACCGAACATCTGTCTTCCTGCATTTACGGGGGGCTGTACGACCCCGGTTCGCGTTTTTCCGACAAGGACGGGATGCGCAAGGACGTCATCGCGGCGGTCAAGCAGTTGCAAGTACCCCTCGTCCGCTGGCCGGGCGGCAATTTCGCCTCCGGCTACCATTGGCAAGACGGCATAGGCCCCAAAGACAAGCGGCCGGTACGCATGGACCTGGCTTGGCATAAACGCGAGAGCAACGCCTTCGGTACCGACGAGTTCATGGAATGGTGCCGCAAGGTGGGGACACAGCCTTACCTCTGCGTCAACCTCGCCACCGGCAGCCTCGACGAAGCCCACGACTGGGTGGAATACTGCAACATCGACAAGGGAACCTACTTCTCCGACCTGCGCCGCAGCTACGGTCACGAGCAGCCCTATCACGTGAAATACTGGGGACTGGGTAACGAGGTGGACGGCCCTTGGCAAATCGGGCACATGAGCGCCGTCGATTATGCCAAGAAGGCCCTCGAAGCCGCCAAGCTGATGAAATGGACCGACAAAAGCA
>JAISGW010000147.1 GCA_031262895.1 Tannerella sp.
ATAGAAAAGCCGGCCATCACGCCCATCCAAACCAACCGGAACTTGGAGAGCGCCTTCCTCGATTCCATTGAGGCGCGCCCTACGACGCCCATACAGCCTGTCTTCCTCGACTACGGTAAAGACCTGGCCCAAGGGAAAATCAAGGAAGGCATCCCGCTGCTCTACAAGCAAAACACGCAAAACCCCATCTTCTCGCTCAACTACGTCTTCGATATGGGCAACAACGAGGACAAGGCCTTGGGTACGGCCTTCACTTACCTGAACTACCTCGGCACCTCCACCCGCACGGCAGCCGAAATCAAGAGCGAGTTGTTCTCTCTGGCCTGCTCCTTCAACCTGCAAGCCACCAACGACCGCGTCTATGTGAACCTCTCCGGATTGTCGGACAATTTCGACCAGGCACTCGCCCTGCTGGAAGACCGGCTGAACAATGCCCGCCCCGACACGGATGCTTACCGGAACCTCGTGGCCGACATCCTCAAGTCACGCCAGGACAAGAAGACGAACCAGGCCGCCAACTTTGCCGCCCTGCGCGCTTATGCCGTTTACGGCCCGGACTCACCCTACAAGCATATCCTTTCGGAAGAAGAATTGAAGGCTATGAAGCCGGAAGAACTGCTCGCCCACGTTAAGGATTTGAAGGACTACAGGCATACCATCCTTTATTACGGCCCGCTCACGGAAAAGCAAATCACGGAGAAGCTTAATGCAGCCCACGTCCTGGGAAGCAGCCTAAAGCCCGTACCCAAAGCGGACAACTTCACCGAACAAGAAACCAAGGAGAACCGCGTGCTGCTCGCCCAATACGACGCCAAGCAGATTTATCTCTCCATGCTGCACAAGGGAGGAGCCTACGAACCGGGACTTGAACCCGTACGCGAACTCTTCAACGATTACTTCGGAGGGGGCATGAATACCGTCGTATTTCAGGAACTGCGCGAAGCCCGCGGCCTGGCTTATTCGGCCAATGCCGTCTACCAGGCTCCCTCGCGTCCCGACAGGGCCTACTATATGAACGCCTTCATCGCCTCGCAGACCGACAAGACCAAGGATGCCATCCAGGTATTCCGCAAAATCCTCGACCAGATGCCCGTCTCCGAGAAGGCTTTCTCACTGGCCAAGGCCAACCTGATGAAAGACCTGCGCACAGGGCGCATCCTGCGTGAGAACATCCTGTGGAACTACCTTAACGCGGAGAAATTCGGCTACACCACCGATAAGCGCCGCGACATCTACAAGGCGCTACCCGGCCTCACGCTCGACAGCCTCACGGCTTTCCAGCAGAAATATGTCAAAGGCCTGCCCTATACCTATTGCATACTCGGCAACGAGAAAGACCTCGACATGGGCTACATCCGTTCGCTTGGCCCTGTGACCGAACTTTCGCAAAAGGACATCTTCGGCTATTGAGGACGGCGGATGAAAAAAGGAACCCTCGTCGTAGTCGACGACAACAAGGCCATCCTCACTGCCGTGGAGATGCTGCTCGCGAAGTATTTCAAGAAGGTCGTTCCCCTACCCTCGCCCGGGCTGATTCCCCACGCATTGGAGGAAGAAAAGCCCGACGTGGTGCTGCTCGACATGAACTTTTCCTCCGGCATCAACAACGGTAACGAGGGCCTTTACTGGCTGTCGGAAATCAAGCGTCTGTCCCCGCGCGTCCAAGTGGTGCTCTTCACGGCCTACGCCGACATCTCCCTTGCCGTACGCGGCATGAAGGAAGGGGCCGCCGATTTCGTGGTCAAGCCCTGGGATAACGAACAGCTGGTCGAGACGCTTACCGGCCTCATCTCATCACAGCCCCTCCAGAAAAAGGAGGGGCTTTCCTCTTCCTCCAAGAAACGGGATGCAGCAGGGGAAGGCGAGATGTACTGGGGTTGCTCCGAAGCCATGCGGGAGCTGCGCACCTTGATAGAGAAGGTATCCCGTACAGAGGCCAACATCCTCATCACGGGCGAGAACGGCACGGGCAAGGAAATGTTGGCCCGCCAAATACACTTACTCTCCAAACGCAGCACTGCCCCCTGGGTGGCCGTCGACATGGGCGCCGTCTCGGAGACGCTGTTCGAGAGCGAACTGTTCGGCCATGTAAAGGGCGCCTTCACCGATGCCCGCTCCGACCGCCCCGGCAAGTTCGAGGCCGCTAACCACGGCACCCTCTTCCTCGACGAGATAGGCAACTTGCCCTACCACCTGCAGGCCAAGTTGCTGGCCGTGCTGCAAAACCGCAGCCTGACCCGTGTAGGCAGCAACAGCGCCATACCCGTTGACATCCGCCTCCTTTCGGCCACCAACAAGAACCTCGACGAAATGGTGGCGGCCGGCAGCTTCAGGGAAGACCTGCTCTACCGCATCAATACCATCCGGGTGGAAATTCCCCCCTTACGCGAAAGACCGGAAGACATCCTTCCGCTGGCCGGGCGTTTCCTCGCCCGCTACGCCGCCGCCTATGGGAAGGACGGTTTGAGCCTTTCCGACGAGGCCGCCGAAAAACTGCGCCGCCATCCCTTCCCCGGCAATATCCGCGAGCTGCAGCACGCCGTGGAAAAAGCCGTCATCCTCGCCGAAGGTTCCCGGCTCGAAGCCGGCCATTTCGACCTGCCCTTTCCCCGGCCAACTTCCCAGAAAACGCCATCCACCCTTGAGGAAATGGAACAGCGCATGATAGAACAAGCCATGGAAAAATGCAAGGGCAACCTTTCGCAGGTAGCCGCCCAATTGGGCATTTCCAGGCAAACCTTGTACAATAAACTCAAGCGATACGGCTTGTGAAGCGTTTCAGCCATAATTGGGGATTGCTGATAGCCTGGTGGGGACTGCTCACGGCGGCTCTCGCCTTGGTTTTATACAACCGGCTATGGTTCGCAGCCGCCCTGCTTATCCTGTTCTGGTTGCCGGCCCTCCATAAGTTACTCAAACTCTACCGCCGCCAAGCCCGCAAGGTGAGCTTCATGTTCGACGCCATAGACAATGCCGACCAGGCTTTCCGCTTTGCAGAAAGCGGCGGCAGTCTCACCGACCGCCAGGTCAACGCCTCACTCAACCGCATTATCAAGATTCTCTTCCAAGCCAAGGCCGACGCCATGCAGCAGGAGAAATACTACGAACTGATACTCGACAGCGTCAATACCGGCATCCTCGCCATTGACGACCAGGGGCGCATC
>JAISGW010000042.1 GCA_031262895.1 Tannerella sp.
AGTCGCAGGCTTTGCCGAAGCCTAAGCGTTCCATTTGCGTGGGGTAGTAGGGGTAGTTGTAAATAGTGGCGATGGTGCTGACTTGGTCGAAGCCTTCGATGAGCATGCCTTCGTTATCCAGGTCGGTAAAACCTAAGGGACCGGTCAATTCTTCCATGCCCTTGGATTTGGCCCAAGTCTCTACTGCGGCAAAGAGGGCATTGACCACTTCGTCGTCATCAATGAAATCCACAAAACCGAAGCGGGCCTGCTTGATTTTCCAGATTTCGTTGGCTCGGTAGTTGATGATGCCGGCAATGCGGCCCACGATGCGGCCGTCGCGCCAAGCCAGATAATAGACGGCTTCCGAAAATTCGAAAGCCGGGTTGCGGTGTTTGTCCAAAGTCATCATCTCTTCGTCCACGAGGTCGGGCACATGATAAGGATTGCCTTTGTAGAGGTTCAGGTTGAATTTGACGAACTGCCTGAGTTCTTTTTTGTTGCTTGCTTCTTTGATTTCTACCTGCATCATGAATCTGATTTGGCTGGCAAAGTTACGATTTATTTTATTTGATTTTTGTCACGTTCAGCGGGTCTCCCCTGAAGGACTTAGTCCAAATAGCCGTGTCTTTTCATGTTTCTTTGTCTTTTACAACTCGCCACGGTCAACGAGTTTGATGAGTAGCTCGCCGAAGAGGGTATTCGCCCACGCAAACCAAGAACGGGTGAATTTCGAGGCGTCGTCCATGTAGAAAGATTCGTGCATAAAGCCGGTCCCGGCGTCGGTGTCACGCAGTGTGCGTATGCAATAGGCAATTTCTTCCTTGTCCACGGAGGTGTCGGCACGCATGATGAGACTCATCGGCCAGATATATCCGAAGCCTACGTGTGGACCGCCTATGCCTTCGGCTACCTTCCCTTTAAAGAAATAGGGATTGCCGGAGCTGAGTACCAGGCGGCGCGTGTTTTGGTAGACGGGGTCGGAGGTCCCGACGCAGCCGAGGTAGGGCAGGCCCAATAAGTTGGGAACGTTGGCGTCGTCCATACAGAGGAAGTTGCCATAGCCGTCGACCTCGTAGGCGTATACGTCGCCGTATTCGGGGTGATGTACGATGCCGTATTTCTTGACAGCCGCTTCCACTGCTGTAGCCAATGCTTCGCATTCGCCGGCTAAGGTCGTTTCCTTGCAAACTTGGCGGAGTATTTCTGCGGCCTGGCGGAGAGAGACGACGGCGAAGAGGTTAGAGGGGATGAGGAATCCGAAAGTACAGGCGTCATCGGAAGGACGGAAGGCCGAGAAGATGAGGCCCACGGGTTTAACCGGCGCTCCCCAGCCGCCATTGAGCATGGTGTCGCTCGCGCGGGTTGTCAGTCGTTCGAAACGGTAAGGGCCTAAGTTATCTTTGCGTTGCTGTTGGCGGAAAGTCGTCAGGATGCTGTCTACAGCACTCACCCAACGTTTGTCGAAAACAGAGATGTCACCCGTTTCTTTCCAATAGTGGTAAGCGAGGCGGAGCGGGTAGCAAAGTGAGTCGATTTCCCATTTGCGTTCGTGCAGTTCCGGCTTCATGGCTGTGTGGTCTTTGTCCCATTCGCTGCCGGTAGGCCCGGCGTTGAAAGCGTTCGCGTAAGGGTCTATCAGGATGCAGTCGACCTGCCGGTTGATGACGCCGGCCAGCATGTCGCGCAGAGCCTTTTCTTTTTTTGCCAATACAACGTATGGGTAAACCTGCGCGGAAGAGTCGCGTAACCACATGGCGTGGATGTCGCCGGTGATGATGAAGCTGTCCGGCCGGCCGTCTTTCACTGCGTATTCGCAAGTGGTATCAAGCGTGTTGGGATAGCAGTTTTCGAACATCCAAGCCAGTTTCGGGTCGCGGATGCGTTTCTTGTAGGCGGCGATGGTCTCATCTACGATTTTCGACACGAATTTGCGTTCGCCGGGAGCAGGGCGTTTGCTGACGTAAGAAGAAGTGCTTAAGCTTGTCCCATGTTTGGCTATGCTGGGTAGGGCTGACAGCTTGTCGCCTAAAGCCAAGCCTGCCAAGGAAAGCGCGCCCGTGTTCAGGAAATTTCGTCTGGATGTCATTGCATTTAATATTTAAATTGAGTGTTCTTTAAAAGCCGCCGACCTTGAGCAGATACTCGGCAATCTGGACGGCGTTCAATGCGGCGCCCTTCTTGATTTGGTCGCTGACCGTCCAGAAGGTTAAACCCTTTGGATCGGCAATGGCTGTGCGGATACGGCCTACGTAGACCGGGTCGTTGCCGGCCACGAAGAGGGGCATTGGGTATTCCTTGGCGGCCGGGTTGTCTTGCAAGACGATGCCTTCGGCCGAAGCAAAGGCTTTGCGGGCTTCCTCTACGCTGATAGGGCGCTCGGTTTCCACCCAAGTGGCTTCGCTATGCGAACGGATGACCGGCACACGCACACAAATAGCCGATACTTGCACGTCGGAGTGCATGATTTTGCGTGTCTCGTTGTGCATTTTCATCTCTTCTTTTGTGTAGCCACTATCAAGGAAGGTATCTATATGGGGAATGACATTGTAGGCTAATTGATAAGGGAACTTCTTCACTGTGGGTTCCTCGCCCTTGACGATTTGCTCGTGCTGCTTTTGCAATTCGGCCATCGCTGTGGCGCCTGCTCCGCTGGAAGCTTGGTAGGTGGCCACGTGTATGCGTTTGATGTGGGAAAGTTTCTCAATGGGGTTCAAAGCTACGACCATTTGGATGGTCGAACAATTAGGATTGGCGATGATGCCGCGTGGCCGATCTAAGGCGTCTTTCGGGTTGACTTCGGGAACTACCAAAGGCACGTCGGATTCTATGCGGAAGGCGCTTGAATTGTCAATCATCACGGTTCCGTACTTGGTTATCGTTTCGGCATATTCCAATGATGTGCTGCCTCCGGCTGAAACAAAGGCTACTTCGATGTTTTTGAAGTCGTCGTTATGTTTCAATTCCTTTACCGTGTATTCTTTCCCCTGAAAAGAATATTTGCGCCCGGCACTGCGGAACGAACCGAAAAGCGTCAACTCATCTACGGGAAAGTGCCTTTCATCCAGTACCCGCAAAAATTCTTGTCCCACGGCGCCGCTCGCGCCTACAATAGCAACCTTCATTTTTTAAACTCTATTTTTGGTTAATTGATTTTCGTCTTTTACATTTGCAATAGCTTGTCTGCCATGGCAGGAAGTGCGTGCAAAGATACTATTATTATTTACTTCAATTTATTTCAAAGCCGTTATGATGAAACCATTCTTTTTCTTGGCGTTGTTGTTCCCTTTAAGCGCCGCCGCCCAATTCGATGAGTCTTTTTCTGGAAGCCATCTGACTTCCGAAAACCCTTGGAGAGGTGACGCCTCTTTATTTGATCTGCAAGCTGGGCAACTCCTGTTCGTCTCACCTCCGGATGAGGCCGGCATTGCTTCTTTGGAATTGCCGGTTCGCCATACAGCAGACATGGCCTGGCAATTTGACCTGCAGATGGAATTCCCGACCAGCTCGGCGAACCATTTCCGTTTCTATCTGCATACGGCCGGGGCGGATACGCTTTACCTGCAAGCCGGCGGCAATGACGGCTCAGCTACTTTATATATAAGGAAGGACGGAAAATCGCGGGGACTTTTGAAAAGCCGTACGCTCTTCCCGCAATATGGGCCATTCCCGACGGTAAGCCTTCGTCTAACTTTGGAAGGAGGAAACCGCTGGACGCTTTATACCCGCCTTGGGAGCGAGACAAACTTTGACCAAGGACGGACTGGCTTCCAGGGCGGTTTGAATGAAGGCGAAACCTTGACGAAATTGGCTTTCCATTATGTCAAAGCCCGTCAAAGTCGCTTCCGCCTTGATAATATCAGCATTCGCGAAAATCAAGAAGCGCTGCCTTTGCCGCCGCAAACAACGGAACCGCGCCCTCTCAATCTGATAGACCTTGAACACCCCAGTTTGCCGGAATTGTATTTCACTTTCGACCAGGCCGTGCGCATTGACAATGCCCATTGTCGTGTCGAAGGGGTAGGGGAGGCATTGATAACCGGCCTTGACAAGGGGAATGCCCGGGTTAAAACCCGTTTCTCCCAAGACTTGCTGAACGGGGTAGAATATACAGCTGTTTGGGAAGGTCTTACCGATATAAACGGCATCCTTTTTGAAACATCCAGTTGGATTTTTTCGGACGAGAATGAAGAAAACCAGCCGGAGAGCGGACCAGAGCATGCTCCTTCGGAAGGCGGCCTGCCTGGAGAAGTGATAATCAACGAAGTGATGGCTAATCCCAAAGGATTGACCTTGTTACCCGAAACGGAATATGTGGAATTGCATAATGTCTCGACCCGGGCCGTCGCTTTGTCGGGCTGGGCTTTCGTCTATGGTGGAAAAGCTTGCCTTTTGCCTGACACTGCTTCTCTTCCGGCCGGCAGTTATGCCTTGCTTTATCGTAGCGGCCGAGAAATCGTAGCGGATGCTTCCGCTTTGCTCCTCGCCCTTCCCAAATTCCCTTCGGCATTAGCTAATTCAGGAAAAGACTTGGCTTTGTTGGATGGTAACGGACAAAGCATAGACTTATGCAGTTATCCGAAGGCTGAGGCCGCTTGTTCATGGGAACGGACAAAAGACGGCTGGCACTTGTCTTCCGACCCGAAAGGCGGGACGCCGGGCTACCGTAATTCCGCAATCATTGAGCCGGAAGAGCCGGAAGAGCCGGAAGAGCCGGAAATTCCGACGGAGCCGGACTTGCCGGTTTCGGATGTTCGCGAAGGGGAAATCATTTTCAACGAACTGCTTCCCAATCCGCCTGACGGGAGTTGCGAATACGTTGAATTGTACAACCGGAGCAACCGTACGCTTGCCCTTTCCGATTTGGCCATCTCTACGCGGAAATCCGACGGCAGTCTCTCGAAGGCTTACCGTTTGCCTTCTGATCGTAAACTGCTTCCGGGTGCTTAC
>JAISGW010000074.1 GCA_031262895.1 Tannerella sp.
GCAAATGAATTTAGCGTTAATAAATGATAGCGCAAAGGTAGAGGCGGGTTGTTACGAACTTGTTACGGCACGGTTAAAGTCGCTTCATCTCCCTCGGCAATTCCCGCGAAAAGCTGTACCTGCAGCCTCCCGGCTCAGGGATTCCTGCGCACTAAGGAGGCCACGTGCAGGTGGAGGTCGAAAAAGACCATCTTGGCATTGGCGTTTTGGGCGATGTGCTGTTCGGCCAAAGAGAACTCGTCCATCAGCTCGCAGACATTGCCCTCATTGACGTAGGGGGCGAAGTTCTTGGAAAAGGCTTCCTCTTCGCGGTTCAGGTAGTTTATCTCCGGGGAATGGAAGCGGTAGATGAAATTCTCCCGCAAGAGGCGCTGGCAATAGGCTAAGTAGTTTTTCTGGCGTTCGCGGCCGATGGCGGCCAGCTCTTCCGCCTCTGCCCTCATGTTGCGGGCGTTGCGCGTCCAGGCGTTGCGGAACATGGACTTGAAATGCGTCAGGAAGAAGCTGTTTTCCTCGCCGGCGCCGAGGATGCCCAGCGCATGCAGGTAATTGCCTCCGGCCAGATGGGCCACTTCGCGGGCGGCCTCCGCGTCCAAATGCTCCCTCTCCTGCAAAGCCGCCTGCATCTCCTCCTCGCCGACAGGACGCACGGGGACAGACTGGGCACGCGACTGTATGGTGCCCAGCACCATGTCGGGGGCGGCCGAAACAAGCAGGATGAGCGTATGCGGCGCCGGCTCCTCTATCAACTTCAGCAGCTTGTTGGCGCAGGACAGGTGCAGGCGCTCCGGCAGCCAAACGAAAAGGACACGATACTCCGCCTCGTAAATGCGCAGGCTGAGCTTGCGGATAATTTCGTCGCTCTCCCTGGCGTATATCAAAGCCTGCGAATTGCCCGCGTCCATGGCCTCCAACCAGTCGTCGATGCCGAAATACGGGCCGCTGCCCAACAGGGCGCGCCATTCGGGCAGATAATCGTCGCAGACCTCCTTCTTCGGCCGCTCCTTCTTCACGATGGGGAAGACAAAATGCAGGTCGGGATGCTGCAAAACGTCATATTGGCGGCAGGAAGGGCAATGCCCGCAGGCATCCGTCTCCGTCCGCTCCTTGCAATTGAGATAACGCGCATAAGCCAAGGCTAAGGGGAAAGCCCCTGCCCCGTCCGGCCCCGCGAACAACTGCGCGTGGGGGACAATACCCTTGCGCGCCGACTCCCTGAGCCGACGTTTTAAGTCTTCATGACCGACTATGTCTCTGAAATACATGCTGTCTTTTGAATAGGAGGGAACAAAGTTAGAGATTTAATTGCTTATTTTGTGGCAAACAATCAATGGACAAATAACATGTTTACAGCAAAAGACCTGAATCTATTCGCCTCGAAAGGCCTGCGTCCGGAGCAGGTGGAGCAACAGATGGAACGTTTTCGCAAGGGATTCCCTTTCATGCAAATCACGGCCTCGGCCTCCGTGGGCGAGGGTATCAGCGTATTGGACCAAGCGGGGCGGCAAGCCTGCCTGGCGCGCTGGGAGAAGTATCTGGCCTCGGGCCGGCGCGTTGTCAAATTCGTCCCGGCCTCCGGGGCGGCCAGCCGGATGTTCAAGGACTTGTATGCCTATTTAGACAGCCCGGAGGAACGACCTTCCGACCCGCAGGAAAAACGTTTCTTCGACGAAATGAAAGGCTTCGCCTTCTACGAGGCACTCAAGGAGGCCTGCTCAGCAAAAAACGGCCGTGACATAGACGGCCTGCTGCGCGAGGGCAAATACAAGGAGATCGTCCGCTGCCTGCTCGGCCCCGAAGGACTCAACTACGGCCGCCTGCCCAAAGGCTTGCTCCTTTTCCATGCCTATCCGGAAGAGATACGCACGGCTTTCGAGGAACATCTGGTGGAAGGCGCCCTTTATGCCAAAGACGCGGCGGGAACGGTGCGGCTGCATTTCACCGTCTCGCCCGAGCACGAGGCGCTGTTCAAACAATGCGTGGCAGAGAAGGCCGCCCGCTACGAGCAGCGCTTCGCCGCACATTACGAGATTTCCTTCAGTTGCCAGAAGCCTTCGACCGACACCATAGCCGTGGACGCCGACAACCGGCCTTTCCGCGACAAAGAGGGGCAAATCGTCTTCCGGCCCGGCGGACACGGCGCCCTCATAGAGAACTTGGACGAATTGGAGGCCGACGTCATCTTCCTGAAGAACATCGACAACGTCAGCCCCGATAAGGAGGAAACCGTCATTTACAAAAAGGCCTTGGCCGGACTGCTGGTCGGATTGCAGGAAAAAATCTTCGCTTACCTGCGGGCGCTCGACGGCGGGGAATGCGGGGAAACGCTGCTTGACGAGATAGGCCGCTTCCTCGAACAAAGCCTCTGCATCCGCAAGCCCGGATGGGAAAAGATGGAGAAAGAAGAACGCCTCACCTATCTGCGGCAAACGCTTGACCGCCCCCTGCGCGTCTGCGGCATGGTGAAGAACCAGGGCGAACCCGGCGGAGGCCCTTTCCTGGCCGTCAATGCCGACGGGAGCATCTCGCCACAGATACTGGAAAGCTCGCAAATCGACCTGAACGACCCGCAAAAGAAAGCCCTCTTCAAGCAGGGACCCCATTTCAACCCCGTCGATTTGGTCTGCGCCGTCCGCGATTACAAGGGCAACAAATACAAGCTCCGCGATTATGTGGACGACAATACCGGCTTCATCTCCCAAAAGAGCAAAGACGGCCGCCCCTTAAAAGCCTTGGAACGCCCCGGCTTATGGAACGGGGCCATGAGCCGCTGGAACAGCGTCTTCGTGGAGGTGCCGGCCAAGACCTTCACGCCGGTCAAAACCGTGCTCGACCTCTTGCGCCCGGAACACCAGCTCTAAAAATACGCTTGCCGACAGATTCCCATCTGCCGGCAAGCCCAGAACATACAAAACTAAAAAAATCATGCTATCCATTTATTCGACCGCAACTTTCACGCTGCGGCCGTCGTTGACAATCGTATAAAGGCCTTTCAATCGGACGTCGGGCAGGGCGCTTTCCGCCGAGGCCTTACGGCAGTACAGCATCCGCCCGCTCATATCATATATATACAGCATCGTGCCGGGATGCAGGCCGCGCACCTCAAGGCCGCCGTTCGGCAAGGCGGTAGCGCGCAAGCTTACACTTGTTGTTTCGTCCGTCCCCGTGACAACACCCTGGCCGGTGTAAACGAAACGCAGGCTGAAACGATCGGTCACGCTCCCGCTTTTGTCCAAGGTAAAAGTATACGTATTGGCAGCGGAACTTAGCTTTATCTCCTTCCCCTTCGTCTTGTCCGTCAGGTACACGTCGTAGCCGAAGTCGTCCAAGCCGGTGAAAGTCAAGGTGGCCTCGCCTGCCGATGCGGCACTCAATACTAGTGGTACGGTGGAAGCGGCGAAATCGTCGGAGCTGTTCATCAATAAGGGATTCTTGGCGGCATCAAGGGTGTACAGCGAGAGGGGCATGGCGTCGGATGTGAGGGCGGGCAGGTCGTGCTTGTCGGCACCCGGCAAAGCCGTCAAGTCGTAGACCAAGCCGGCCGAGGCCGAAGCCGTGCCTTCCGTCAAGCCGATTTGCAGCAGGCCAC
The DNA here is from genome assembly GCA_031262895.1 of Tannerella sp. GTDB lineage: Bacteria > Bacteroidota > Bacteroidia > Bacteroidales > Tannerellaceae > JAISGW01. Next base: position 3,590 of record JAISGW010000074.1, read on the forward strand.
CAGCCACAACATTGGCGGCCCTGAGCGTATAGGAAGCGGCCGGTTGGGTGCTGGTGAAGGCGGGCGAATAACGCATGTCGTGCACTACCGCCGAACCTATGTCCTCGTTCTTGGCCACGATAAAAGATTGCAGCGGCGGTATCTGATTGGGACTCGTCTTGAGAAAGTCCGTTTTGGAAGAGGAAATGAGGTAGCGGGCGCTACTCGAGGCTACTACCCCTACGAAGCCGTCGTCCGTCTTCCCGTCCCAGAGGTAATAGCCGTCTTGTATGGAATCAGCATTTGCCTGGTAGAAATCGGCAAAATTCAAATAGGCGAAATAAGGGTTCACCACCTGGAGCAGCGTCCCGCTGGTGAGCTGGGCATTGAAATACCGCACCGGCACCAAGTAATCACCCTTACCATCTGGTTCCATATCGTCGGTAACGAAACGGGCGAGGTTTGTGCGTTTGTAGGTACCGGTAAAAGAGATATTGCTCTGTATGCCGGTGTACTCCGTATTCGGTTTGGGGAACCAAAGTACGCTGTCGGCATTCTGGGAGGTCGTTGTCAATTTCAGGTTGAAGGCTTTTCCCAAAGGGAGGAATGTGCCTACGAGAGCTTGCGAAGAGCTAAAGCTGTTCTCAAAGCCCATGAAAAGACTGAGCTGGAAGTCACCCCATTCCGGCTCGCCGGTAGTAGGATTGTCGAAGTGGTAGTCACCGGCCACCATATCCAACATGGGAGCCGACCACATCAGGTAACGGTCGCGCTCGGAAGGTTTGAGTTTGATTTCCACCCGCGCCGAATCGTAATTCAGCACGTGGGGATTCTTCAACATGGCACGGTCTTGCATGTCTATGTCGTGGCAGTAAGCCGAATCCACCAGTTCCGGGTAATTATCCACGTTCGAGGAAATCGTCACGTTGGTGCAGGGCGTCGGCGCGTAGTCAGCAGGCGTCTCGCTGCCGTCGGCATCCTGCATCACCCAGTTGGCAGGGTTGTCCCAGTCCCTGTCGGCCTGTCCCGTCCAGCGCATGTTGTCGGCTGCGCCGCTGTTCGTCTTGGTAATGCGCAGTTGTCCTTGCGGAAAATACAAGCCTTGCAGGCTGTCGGTGGCAAAGGAGGCCGTGACTTTCGGCTCAACCATATAGACAGAATCGCCCGTATTGTCCGCATTGCCGAAGGCAAAGGTGATGTCGCGCAGGGAATCCGTCTGCAGGTAGGTCGTGCTGTCGGCCATGTACCAGCGGAAAGCCACGCCCACGGGCTGCGCCTTCAAGCGGGCCTTGTAGCTGGGGGAGCAGGTGGCCGCCCCGCCGTGCAGTTGCAATATATAAATGTAAACGGTTTGTATGTCCGTCTTCGTCGTCTCGTCGTTGGGGTCGGTGAAGATGGCGCGGTACCGGAAGGAGTCGACGCTGTTCACTAAGCCCTCCGTCGAGGTGTTCCTGTAATTCATCTTCATCTCCTGACCGCTGCCGGAGAGCGTCACCGTGCCGGCCTTGGGCTGCTCGTAAATGGAGAAGGTGTTCAGCGTATGCTGTGCCGTGTCGGGCTGTACTTTATAGTTGGCATAGTAATCATCGGGAAGGATGTCGTTGGCGAACTGGTCTATGGTGACGGCATGGTAAGCCTGTACCGTGGCCAGGTCGGGAATGAGCTGGGATTTGGCGTCGATGACGGCATTGTCGTCCCAGGAGCAATCGCGGAACTGCGAGGAAGCCACGCCTATACCCTTGTCCGGGTCGGCCGTTTCGTTGGCGTCGTTGATGCCGTAGCGCCATACCCAACTGCCGGTCGAGTTGTTGCTGTTGTCGCCGAGCCGCAGCAGGTAAACATTGCTCAGGGAGACGTCGCCGACGGCGAAACTCCCGCCGTTATTCGTGTCCAGCATCGGAAGGCTCAGCCGCACCTCGCCGTCGGTTGTCCCGCTGCTGTTCGCCTTGATAGCGGCAGTCAGCAGCGTGTTTGTCCCGGCTATGTAGCATTCGCCCAGCGTGACGGTACCCACGTAATTGGCTTGCGAAGCCAGGCCGTTCTTATAGATGGCCACGGGGGTGTTGATCGGCACGTCCGTCAGCGCACCTTCCCGGTTGCCTACGGTGAAAGTCAGGGTGTCGTTGCCCACCGCCGCGCCGGAAATTTTCGGCTGGGAAGCACTGCCCTCCTCATTGTCCACGATATATCCCTGGTCAAAATAAACAATGGGTTCGTACACGGAACCGTAGGTAGGATTGGCGGCCAGCATGTACTTGGGCACCTGCGAAAGGGTGGCATTGTACAGCGCGAAGGTGTCCAAGCGTTCGGAGGGCGTTCCTTCGTTTACAATCCGCTGGTAGGTATAATTATTGTTGAGGCGGTTCGGCGCCGGATAAGGCGGCGTACTACCGGTGGAACTGTAAGCAGGATTATCGGAAGCTTGCGGCACCTGCAGGTTCGGCTTGATCTTGAAGGGGTCGTACATGAACTGGTTCCAGACCGGCAGGGCCGGTGCGAACTTCTCCTTGGCCGAGCTGATGGCATAAACAAAGCCATAATAACCTTGCACATTGCTGCCCATGACAATCATATCGGCAGAACCGTCGTTGTCGATGTCGGCAATCACCGGATATTCAAAGCCCGTGAAAGAGGCCACCGGCTGTTTGAGCAAGATAACCGAAGAACGGTTTTCATTGATCCGGATATAAGGAATGATGGGTTTGATGATGCGCAGGGTGGATTCGTCACGATAGCAGATTTCCTCAATGCCGTCGTTGTCGAAGTCGAACATGGTAAAGCCCGTATTGACCGAGGAATCGTTGTGTTCCATCAGGAAGGAGACCTTCAGGCGTTCGGCTCCCGAGGCCGTGCCGCCGCTCGTGGTCTCGGCCATGTTGGTGGTATCGGCCTGCAAATCCCACGTCAGGCCTACAATCACGCCATAACCGGTGGTTGTGCCAAGCGTAGAAGGCACTTCGCCCACCAAGGGAATGCGGTCGGCTATGGGCACCGTATCGCTCTGCATGACGCCTATGGTCTGGTTGACCGTCGTCATGTTGATTTGCCCGGAAAGGATAGCTATTTCCGGCAGGCGGTGCATAATGCCGTCGGTACCCATCTGCTCGTGCCCGTCAATATCGCCGATATACACGTAGGAGTTATTGCCTGTGCTGCTGGCGCCCATAGGCAAATCCACCTGTTCCATCAGGTAGGGTTCCGGCGTGCTGTTGCGCACGATGCTGCCGGAAGCGTCCTTGCTGAGGAAGCCCGGATTCCAGACGCTGACCCGCAGGTCGCTGCTGCTTTCACGGGTGACGCTGACCACATCGGGAATGCCGTCACCGTTGATGTCGGCCACGCCCGTACGCCCGTCGGGAACGCCGGAAAGACTAACCGTCTTGTACGTGCCGTTGGAGAGGTTGATGTCGTAATAGACCTTGCCGCCGGCTACCACGTCGTACTTTCCGTCCTCATCCATATCGTAGGTATAGTCGAAATTAATCCATCGGTCTCCGCTGTTTCCTACGGTTGCTCCCGCATCATATCCGACAAAGGCATCGGTGCCGAGGGTGCCGAGGGTTGCTTCCAAAGCACCGGTTTGCGCATTGTAAATATGATTGTAAACCACGATGTCGGCCACACCGTCGCCGTCTATATCTACAATTTGCGGAATAGGTTTGCTGTAATTCGCCGGCGTCCCTGCACCGGCTGCATAGGACGTCGTGCTCACCCATTTTTCAGTCAGACCGGTAATTTTTTTATTGGCATCCACGGTGACTTCGTAAGAAGCTACCTGCTGGTTATACTTAGAGGTAGTGCCTCCTTTGGTATCCACGCCGTAGGCAACAATGATTTCGCCGAGGCCGTTTCGGTCGGCATCCACCAAAGCAATGTGGGAAGGCGAATCATGATATACGGTATGGTCTTCCCACCAAGCCGGAAGCGCATATTTCAGGATGCGCTTGCCGGTTTGCCCGTCATAAATATAAAGGTATTCTATATCGGCGTTGTAGGAAGATACACCATCCGCCTGCCCTTCGGCCACGATTTCGGGATAGCCGTCGCCATTCAGGTCACCCACCAAGGGAATGGAAAAGCCGTAAAGGCGGTCGGTGCTATTAGCACCTGCCGGCGAGGTTTGGGCATCACCTTCCGGCACCACGTAGGGTTTGATGGCCGCGTAGTTGGTCGCTCCAGTCGCTCCAGTGATGAACTTATAGACGGGCGAGAAGGTGACCGGCGCCATGGTGCCGTAGCAATTTGTCGTAGAAGGATCGGTGTAGCCGGGCGGCAGGGCGGCATTCGAGAGCCACAGCCCCCGGTCGAAAACATGGGTACGTATGATAAAGCTGGCCGTGTTCGTATAGCCGTAAGCCGTAGCCGTAACCGTGACCGTGAAGTACGAATACATCTCGTAAGTGGGCGAGCTGAGCGTAGTCGGATGATAGGTGACCGTGCTGCCCGAAAGGCTGACGCTGCCGGCCGAGGTGTTATCAAGCTGCGTGACGCTGAAGGTGCAGCCGCTATGCGGCGTGACGCCTATAGGATAACCGGAAATCTGATTGTAGAGGTCAAGCGAAACATCCGGCGGCGTGGCGGGTGTCCCCTTTGAATTGTAGACTGACTCCATCAGGTTCGTCGTCGTCTTGAAGGTGAAATGCGGCAGGTCAACAGGGCCTATGGAGATATTCTCCGGACGCAGGCGGCCCATCTGGTCGTGCGACATCAGGTTACCGAGCAAGGTGCTGCTGTTCATGCCCAAGTCGGAGGCCAAGCTTGTGATGGTGCCGCCCAGACCGGCTATGACGGGAGAGTTTGGCGTAGTCGTCGTCTTAAAGTCGTACACCTGGTGGCCTACACCGTCGTAAGGGTCTGCGGTCTGCAAAGTCGTGTTCAACTGATCGTTAAAGGTAGTAGTGATGTCCGCTGGAGCCGAGCCGGAGACCAGCCATACTTCATAGCCCTCGTAGGTGGAATAAATATTACGTATGACATTGCCGTTTGCGCCTGTAAAGTTGGTGTTCAGCTTTACATTCAGAAGAATATTGTTTATCACATAGATATTACCGGAGGAAGCCGTAAAAGAAGCCGCCGGAGCGTTGGTGTAGCTGCCGGAGCTGCCGCTTGCGGGAGTGGCCAGCATATTGTTGAAGAAGCGGATGTTCCCGCTCGTGGTTGAGTTGAGCACATTGGTGTTGCCTGAAAGCAGCGCTATGGTATTCTGATAAAAGTAGGCATCCCCGGTGCCG
>JAISGW010000047.1 GCA_031262895.1 Tannerella sp.
AAAAGACAGAAGCTTTCTTTCTCAAGAATAGCGTGGAAATTTCTTCTACGATTAAACAGTTTTTGACCGAATTCGACAATCGTAGGCAACAGCTTAACGATACGACAATCGCTGAGATACAAAAGCAGAAAGAAACACAGGAGAAGCTTTTCAATGAGTTAAAAGAAAATTTATCCAGCACCTTAAGTGGCTTCAATAAAAGTCTCCAAGAAAAAGTAAAAAACGTTGCCAACAAAATCCTATTTAACGACATCAAAAGTATCCCCACTGAAGAGACGACGGCATCAATCACTTACTTGGGTTCAACCTTGGTTTTCTTCGATAAAGAAAAGACAGACGACTTTTGTGTCGAACAAGTGAACACATATACTTTGTGTACGCAGATAGAAGAAGCCGTAGATTCGTATGCCAAATCTTGGAATGAAGAGTGGCAAAAGCTATTTAAGGAAGCACGAAAGGAATTGTCGGAGAAACTCATTCAGACCATCAGTAATTCTGAGAAAAGCCTGATGAACACTTCTTTCGACGATCGTTATTATCGAGACTTGATAGACCGAAACTTAGACGCTCTTCGAGACAAAAAAGCACTTGACATTGGTAAAACAATTTCTAAATTCAAACGGGAAGGTGATACTATAGCCAATAAGCAATTCAACCTTACAGAACCGACAGAAGAATTTAAAGGCAACTACTCCGGTTGGACGTACGGAATGAGCAAAGATAAGGTTTCTTCGTTTTTAGCCAACCGTTTACGTGAGCATAACAACAATCTTCTTAAAGAATTCCAGAATATGGCTAAGGTGCTGGAGGAAGATGTCGACCAAGAAGTCCAGAAGAATCTCACAGAAGCTGTTAAGGTCGTAGAGGACATGAAATCCACTTTTGCGGAAAAGCTAAAAAAAGAAGGAGAGGCTTATTTGGCCGGGTTAGAGAAAGACTTGGCGGAGAAGACTGCAGTCTTAAACAAACTGGAGGCTATCATAAACTGTTTGACAGAAATGTCGGCGCTATACAAAGCTTAAATATGGAAACGAAAGTAAAACAAATAAACGGAGAAATATCGGGAAAAGGTGCTTGGCTTAAAGACAAAGCCAATACCTTTTTCGCAGGGATTTACATTCCCGTATCCCGGCAAATAACTCCCGCTAATACGGAGAAAAAGGGGACACCTCCCATCAGCTATATTCTATATGGCCTGGCGGGGTTGGCCGTGATTAACGGCTTTGCCGTAGGCGCCACCTTCGGCAAACTATGCAGCTTTGGCGTTGCGGCGGCCAGCGCTTACGGCGGACATAAATTATCCAAGAATACACCACAGGCTGCAAAGCCAAACACGGTGCCTACAGGCATCAGTTTCCCTCAATTGAAGAACGAGGTTACCGCCAAAGTCATTGATGCAGTCAAGAAAACTTCCGAAGCGTGGGAAAATTTCATGGAGCTAAAGCAAAAGGAAATACAAGGCTTCATCCAAGACGCCAACGATTTAAGCGCGGCTCAGAAGGATGCCCTGATTTCCAAGATTTACCTTTACGAAATCATTGATATCCGTCTTGTGGACTTCTCTTCCTTGGCAAATACGGCAAACAATGCCGCCGATTTGCGTACGGCCGTCGACGCATACAAGACCAAATTGTTCGCCGCCATAGACCTGGCCGTCAACAAGCAAACAGCAAAATACCAGTCGCTGCTGCAAGCATAAACGACGTCACAGAAAAAGTTCCACTTTTTTTCGAAAATATGGGACTTTTATAGGACAAACTCGGCACTTTTTTCTGAAAAAGTGCCGAGTTTGTTGCCGCAAGACCCTATTTCGCGCGAACAAGACGTTGATTTGCCGCCGCGAGACGTTGATTTTTCGCCGCGAGACGTTAAGTTTTTTCAGTGAAACCTTATGTTGTCGACTCAAGACCTTAGAAAAAAGGCACAAAAAAAGAAAGGCATCGTCGCGACGCCCCTCTCTCTCTGAACTAAATGATAAAAATAAAAGTTATGTGGGAAGGTGTTATCTCAATATACCCGAATCCCCGAAACCGGAAGCATTGTCTACGCGTTCTTCCGGCGCATCCGCGGAAGATTTGCCGGGGCTGTAGTCTAACTTGTAATCTTTGGAACCCTCATAAGTATCTACGAAGACATGCAGCTTGACCGTGCTGCTGTCGGAGGTGAGGGATGACAGGTCGAAAGCCACCAATCCGGAGCGCCATTGGCCGTCGGTGTCGCCGAAAGCGTTGTGCCGGAACTCCAAATGATAAGGAACGTCGGACAATTCGGCGCGGTTGACTAAGTTGACGGCATGTTTGAAGGCACCGCTAAATCTTGTCTGGAACGAGACGTTCAGGAAACCGTCGCCCACCCAGATGGCGGAAATTTTCACCGGGTCTTTGCCGTAAACAGAATCGTTCTTGATGCCGAAATCCTGTACAGGTGCCTTGGTAAGCACCGTGTCGAGCAGGTTTAGCCGGATGGCGTGGTCGTAACCTTGGAATTTGTCGCCGAGCAGCGTATAGTCGATGGCGACCCGCTGCGGGTGCTCGGGCTGGAAACGGATATGAGTCGGGGCGGCAGGCCAGAGCGTGGTGCCGTCATCAAGCGTCAAGTAAAAGGCGTTGTCCGATAAGGGACGGGCGGTGGCGATGCTCCACCAATGGTCTCCCAACGAATAGCCGTCATCGTCCAAGCAGGATGGGAGGAAAAGGGAAGCCACCAATGCGAGGGCGGCCAAGCTCCCTGCGAATCTAAACTTTTTCATTTTTTCAATGCTCCATTTAATGATTAATCCAAAATGCGGACTTATGGGGATAGACGAAGGCGCAAGGGTATTTGCTGCAACGAGACACGGAAAATATCCCTTTAAAATCGAAAGATATGTAAATGAAAAGTGGATTTGCTACCTTTGCGGAGAATTACATTACAGCACAGATCCTTATTAATAAGATAGAACGATGAAAAAAGAATTAGTTTGCGCCGCCGCCTTCCTGGCAGTGGCGGGCGTTTCCTGCAGCGGCAACAAGACCGAGCAGGCAACGGACAACGGCATCAACCCGGCCAACATGGACCTCAAGGCCGTACCCGGAGACAATTTCTACGAGTACGCCGACGGCGGCTGGATTGCCTCGCATCCCCTGAAGCCGGAGTATGCACGTTTCGGCATCTTCGACCAGCTCCAGGAAGAAAGCCGGCAACATGTAAGGGAACTGATTGAAGAGGCGGCCAAGAAGGACAACCCGGCCGGCAGCATCGCCCAGAAAATCGGAGACTATTACAATCTGGCCATGGACAGTACGCGCCGCAACAAGGAAGGTGCCGCTCCCCTGAAGCCTTATCTGGAACAAGTGAACAAGCTTTCCGACAAGAAGGGCCTGACCACCCTGCTGGCCCTCATGGCGAGCCACGGAGACAGTCCCCTCTTCAATTTTTACGTAGGCGCCGACGAGCGCAACAGCCATCTGAACGTCTTCCATCTGGAGCAGGGCGGCTTTGCCATGGGCGACCGCGACTATTACTTTGCGAAAGACGAACACACGGTCATGCTGCGTACCACCTACACGGCAACTATACAGAAGCTCTTTACCCTGGCCGGCTATAACGCCAAGGAAGCGCAGGCGGCCTCCGACGCCGTGATGCGTATCGAAAGCGATTTGGCCAAGATAGCCTCCTCGCGCGTGGAACTCCGCGACCCCGTCGCCAATTACCACAAGATTTCCCTGGCCGACCTCAAGAAGCTCTCGCCTGAAATTGACTGGCCGCTCTTCTTCAAAGACCTCGGCATCAAGGGGCTGAGCGATTTGAACGTGGGCCAGCCGGCTCCCATCGGCGAAGTCAGCAAGCTCATCCAGAAGACGCCGCTGCAAGACCTGAAGTATTACCTCTGCTGGAACATCATCAATGATGCCGCCCCCTACCTGAGCGATGCCTTCTCTGAGACCCGCTTCGAATACTACGGCAAGGCGCTCTCCGGCCGCCAGATACAGTCGGAACGCTGGAAACGCGCCGTCGGCGCCGTTGACGCCGCCATGGGCGAAGCCACCGGCCAGCTCTATGTGGCCAAATATTTTCCGCCGGCCGCCAAGGAACGCATGATGACCCTCGTGAAGAACCTGCAGACCGCCCTCGGCGAGCGCATCCGCGCGCTGGCTTGGATGGGCGACTCCACCAAGGCCAAAGCCGAAGCCAAGCTGGCCGCCTTCCGCATCAAAATAGGTTATCCCGACAAGTGGCGCGACTACTCCGCCCTGAAAGTTGACAAGAGTAAATCCTTCCTCGACAACGTGATTGCCGCCAACAACTTCGAGTTCAACTACGACATGAACAAGTTCAACAAGCCGGTCGACCCGACCGAATGGGGCATGACGCCGCAGACGGTCAACGCCTACTACAATCCCACGACCAACGAGATTTGCTTCCCGGCCGCCATCCTGCAGCCGCCCTTCTTTAATATGAAGGCCGACGACGCCGTCAACTACGGCGGCATCGGTGTGGTCATCGGCCACGAAATGACCCACGGGTTCGACGACGAAGGCCGCCAGTTCGACAAGGACGGCAACCTCTCCGACTGGTGGACACCCGAAGACGCCGCCAAGTTCAAGGCCCGTGCCAAAGTGCTGGCCGACTTCTTCAGCAACATCATTGTGGAAGATACCGTGCACGGCAACGGCGAGCTTACCCTCGGCGAGAACATCGCCGACCAGGGCGGCTTGCATGTTTCCTGGCAGGCATACCAGAACACGCTCAAAGGCAAACCGCAGCCCGCTCCCATCGGCGGCTTCACCAACGCCCAGCGCTTCTTCCTGTCTTATGCTACCGTCTGGGCACAACGCATCCGTCCGGCAGAAATCCTCCGCCGC
>JAISGW010000068.1 GCA_031262895.1 Tannerella sp.
GCAGGCGGAGCGTTTCTTTTGCTTTCATGGCCGCCATGATGTCGTGGCTGACCGTATCGAATAAGTTCATTTCCATATTGTTTTAGGAGTCGTTTTCTATATTGTTTTCAAAGGATTCATCAGCGATTAAAAAGAGATTACCTGTTCGCTGACCGGGCCGTTTGCAGCCGCGGAAGCCTTCCCTGGGACAGACGTGGCGGCTCGTTTGTTACGGTATTCCCTTATATCTTTCAGGTTCTTCCTCTCGTAAGCCGGCACATCCTCGAGGAGGTTGATGAGGTGGTCGTCGTCTAATTCCTCGGCCCCGAAAATCACGCATTCGGACTTGTTGCCGGGGAAATTGGACTTCATGTTGTAATACTGTTCGATTTTTTCCTTCATCCGCTCGGCGTCAATGCGATCCTTCTCCTCCACGACGTTCTTGACGCCGAAGCCTGAGGCGAGGATAGTCACCTTGATTTTATCGGCCAGGCTGTTGTCCAAGGAAGTGCCGTAAATGACGTCAATGACGTCGGGGTCGAAGTTGGCCATAAAATTATCCACGCTTTCCAGCTCGTCGAGTTTCAGCTTGGAGTTCTCACTGAAGGAAATATTGAAGAGTATTTTCTTGGCCGTGAAAATATCGTTGTTGTTGAGCAGGGGCGAGAGCATGGCGTCTTCGAAGGCGTTGAGCATGCGGCGCTCACCTTCGCCGTAACCATTGCTTATCAGGGCAACGCCGCCGTCTTTGAGGGTCGTCTTCACGTCGGCGAAGTCAGTGTTGATAATGCCGGGCAGGGTAATGATTTCGGCGATGCTCTTGGCGGCTACTGCCAAGGTATCGTCGGCCTTGGCGAAGCCGTCCATCAGCTCCAGGTCGGGATAGATTTCGCGCAACTTCTCATTATTGATGACGAGCAGGGCATCTACGTTCTTGCTCATCTCTTCGACGCCCATCAGAGCCTTGTATATCTTGCGGCCACCCTCAAAACGGAAGGGAATGGTGACGATGCCCACGGTGAGGATGTCCATCTGTTTGGCGATGCGGGCGATGACCGGTGCAGCGCCGGTACCGGTGCCGCCGCCCATTCCGGCGGTGATGAAGACCATCTCCGTTCCGTCGTCCAAAAGACGCTGTATATCTTCCTCGCTGGCTTCGGCGGCCTGGCATCCCACTTCGGGTTTGGCACCGGCCCCCAGGCCGTGGGTGATGGCTTCGCCCAAGACGAACTTGTTCGGCACTTCGGAATGTTTCATGGCCTGCTTATCCGTATTGCAAAGGAGGAAGCTCACGTCGTGTATGCCTTTCTTGTACATGTGCGTGACGGCATTGCCGCCGCCGCCGCCCACGCCGATTACCTTGATGATTTTCGGTTCTTCCGTTTCCAGTTCGAACCTCGAGTCTATTGAGTCGTCCATAATTTTGTACGTGTTATCCGTTTGTTCCATTATTATTCAACGTCATCGAAAAGCCCTCCCATCCCCGTCTTTGCCTTCTCTTTCGCTTTATCAAACCAGCTCTTTTTCTTGGTCTCTTTAGGCTGCTTTGGTGGTTCCGCCTCAGGCTGCGGCTCTTGTTTCGACTCTTCCGCTTTCGGAGGGGCAGGAGGGGTGGCGACGGGGGGCGTGACGACAGGAGGCGCCACGGGCGGTTTGGGGATGGCGCCCGCGCAGTTGAGGTAGTAAGGTTCACCGGTTGCTGTCACGAGCAGGCCGATGGCCTGCGGGTTGATGTCCTCCTCTTTCAGGTCGCCTTTCAGGATTTTGACCTTTATATCATCGCGCACCCTATTGCGGCTTTGCGCGTCCAAGGGGAAGACCTGCATCACGGCTTCTTCCATGCGGGGAATCCGCGCACCGTAGCCGGTGATGATAACACCTGCGTGCAGGTAATCGCCGAGGTTGTTCTTAGCCCTTTCGTCGAGGAAGTCCTTGATGCGGGCTTCCACGTTACGGATGATTTCCTGCAACCGGGCTTCCGTTACCTCGTCGAACTCCTTCGTGTCGACGCTGCGCAGGCCTTTCCTGTCGATGGTGTTGATGCTGAAATTCGAAGTGTCGTTCTCGTCGGCCAGGGCATGGCCGTTATAGAGCAGGCAAGCTTCGGCGTCTGTTTCTATGATGCTGAAATGGGAAGAGAGGTCTTTCACAACAAGGCGGCATCCCAAGGGGATGGTGCAAAGTCCCTGGAGTTGGCCGTCGCGGTAGAGAGAAGCGGTAGTAACGCCCCAGTCGAAGTCTATCAGCAGGCAGCCCATTTCCTTTTCGTCCTCAGTGAGCAGCACGTCGGCCAGGGCCAGGGGCGAGACGAGCACCTTGGCCAGCGAAGGCGACTTCGTCAAAAGTGTCTCCAACTGTCTGTGTATGGAGGTGCGGGCGCAGAGTTGCTGGTAGCAGGCTTCCAGGTCGTGGCAGACCGTGCCCACGGGGTTCTTTTCCAGGCGGCCTTCCAAGAAGCAGGCCGGCGGCAGGACATCCAGCACGTCAAGACCGTCGGTATGGCGGTCGCGGCCGGCTTCGTTCAGGTCGTTCATCAGAATTTCGCTGACGGCGGTGTTGGGTTCCAAGCTGCGGCGCACGACCTGTTCGACGCTGTGCAACGACTGCCCGCCAAATCCGAGATACACCTTGTCAATCAAGCTGCCGGGGATGCTTTGCCGCAGCTTCGCCAGCAAATCCTTGACTTTCTTTTCCGTTTTCTTCACGTTATAGATGCAGCCGCGGCGCATGCAGCCTTCAGCCGGCTCCGTCACATAATCCATCAACGCATAGCTGTTGTTGTATTCGACGCGGCGGCCGATGAGACCGATAAGATTATCCGTGCCCAAATGGATAGCCACTATGAAATCCGAATAAATTTTAGCTGTAGATGTAGGTGTTGTCGTTATCGTCGTCATTATCTTATTGTTTTCTTGTACAAACTACCTGGTTCTTGTATTTCAAATTAATGAGGCTGTATTTGTTCCAGCCGACTTTGGGGATGGCCTGTTCGTAGAACAAGCGCAGGTTGGCCAGTTTCTCGCGGAAATCGTCCAAGGTTCCCAAAAGGACGCGCATTTCGCCAACGCGCATGACCAATTCGATTTCCTGGTCGGGTAAAACGCAGATTTGTTCAATTTGATTGTTCCAGAATTCATCTTGCCGCAAAAATAATGCAAATTCATATAAGTCGGTTGTGGCGAGGCGTTTTTCCACATAGCCCGTGACGAGGGGCAAATCGAGGGCGACGCTGCGGCTGACCGGCATCAGGCCGCCGCGGCTGTCGACGTAGAAGTCGCCCGTCACGCTCATCACGTGCAGGATGGGGGTCTTTTGTATCAGGTCGATGCGGACATTGCCCGAAGGCGTCTTGTAGACATGGGCCTGGTCTATCATGCCGTTCTTCATGAGCAGGCTTTCTATCTTGGCCGTGTTGACGTTGCGCAGCAGGTGCCCGGCAGGCAGCAGTCCGGCGCGGCGCAGGTCGTCGCGCACCTCGGCCTCGCTGATGAAGGAGCCGTTCTTGTCTGCCTGTATGGAGACGATGAGGCCCCGGCAGACTTGGTCGCGGCCCCAGCGCCCGGCGGAGCAAATCATCCAGCCGAGGTAGAGCAGCAAGCCCAGGGCAGCCAGCAAGGCGAGCAGACGCAAGAGGCGGCGATGCTTCATTTACTTTCCCTCCAAGAGTTTCTTGACGGGTTCCACCAAGCGGTCGATGTCGCCGGCGCCGAGCATGAGCACAACCTCGTATTGGCGGCCGGCCATTTCACGGAGCAGGTCTTCCTTGCGGCAGAGGGTCTTGTCGGCTATGGTCACGCGGTCGAAGATGATGCGTGAGCTGACACCGGGAATAGGCTCTTCGCGGGCGGGATAGATGTCGAGCAGGATGAGGCGGTCGAGCAGGGAAAGGGCTTCGGCAAAGGCCTCTGCGAAGTCGCGGGTGCGGCTGTACAGATGGGGTTGGAAGATGCCCGTCAGGTGGCGACCCGCATAGAGTTCCTTGACCGAAAGGATGCTGGCGCGCAATTCCTTCGGATGGTGGGCATAATCGTCGATAAGGACGAAATGTTCGGTCTTGAGGCGGATGTCGAAGCGGCGTTCGGCACCCCGGAAGGAGGCCATACCGCTGCGCAATTCCTCGTCGGTGGCGCCGTTGAGGCGGGCGATGGCCATGGCGGCGACGCCGTTTTCTATGTTCACCGTGACAGGCACGCCGAGGAGGACGTCATTGAGGCGGCCGTCGGGCGCCACGAAGTCGAAGCGGATTTCCCCGTTACCGATGCGGACGTTCTCCGCATGGAAGTCGCCCGCTTCCAGTCCGTAAGAGTAGCAGGCCACGCCGGGCGCCAGACGGGGCGTCAGCGGCAGCCCCTCCTTCATCAGCAGGCAGCCGCCGGAGCGGATGAGGGAACTGAAATGAGCGAAGGCCTCGCGGTAGGCTTCGGGCGTGCCGTAGATGTCCAAGTGGTCGGGGTCGGCCGCCGTAATGACGGCCATGTAAGGCCGGAGGCGGTGGAAGGAGCGGTCGTACTCGTCGGCTTCCACCACGCAGAGGTCGCCATGCTCGGCGAGCAGCAGGTTGCTCTTGTAATTCTTCAGGATACCGCCGAGGAAAGCGCTGCAGTCCAAGTGCGATTGCTTGAGTATATGGGCAATCATGGAAGAGGTGGTCGTCTTGCCGTGGGTGCCCGCCACGCAGAGGCTGCGCAGGGGACGGGTGATGCGCCCCAGAGCCTCGGAGCGCTTGACGATTTCAAAGCCGTGGTTGCGGAACCAGGCCAACTCCATCAGGGTGGAAGGCACGGCGGGGGTATAGACCACCAGCGTATGTTCGGGATTGCGGAAGGCTTCGGGGATGCGTTCTATCTGGTCGTTAAAATGGATGCGGGCGCCTTCCCGGATGAGGGCGGTGGTCAGGTCGGAGGGCGTACGGTCGTAGCCGGCCACCCTTTTCCCTTTGGAGAGGAAGTAGCGGATGAGGGCGCTCATGCCTATGCCGCCGGCGCCGATGAAATAGACGGAGCGGCAAAGCAGGTCGGCTGCTTCGTCGGCGATGCGTTCGTCGCTGTCGGGGAAGCCAAGGGCCTGTGCCTTCACACCCATGGCCCGTCCGCGGTCGGAATGCAGCAGCTCGAGGGCGAGGGCGAGGAGGCCGTCGGCCTGCGCGTCGGGCAAGAGGCAGGCCGCCCCCTTGTAGGAGAGGGCCAGGGCGTTCTTAGTCTGGTGGTCTTCAGCCACGTTGGGCGAGGGGATGAGTATGGAAGGCTTGCCTAAGAGGCAGATTTCGGAGATGCTGCCGGCGCCGGCGCGCGAGACGACCAGATCGGCCGCCGCGTAGGCATAGTCCATTCGCGTGATGAAGTCGGCCGACCAGACGAGCGGGTTGCCCTTGTATTTGGCCAGTGCCGAAGCAGCCTCCTCATGGTAGCTGCGGCCGGTTTGCCAAATCACCTGGCAGCCCGCCTGGACGGCCAACTCCAGATGCGCGGCCACGGCGCGGTTGATGCTCCGCGCGCCCAGACTGCCGCCCATGACTAACAGGACGGGCTTGTCGGCGGAGAAGCCGAAGAAGTTCAGAGCCTCGGCCCGCTCGGCCCGCAGGCCCTTGCGCACGGGGTTGCCCGTGAGCCGCAACTTGCCCTCCGGGAAATAGCGCCCCATTCCCTCGTAGGCCACGCAGATGCGGCCGGCCTTACGTGCCAGGAGGCGGTTGGTGAGGCCCGCGTAGGAGTTCTGCTCCTGCAGGAGCACGGGAACGCCCTTGGCAGCCGCCGCCCAGAGCGTAGGGCCGCTGGCGTAGCCGCCCACACCTATGGCCAGGTCGGGGCGGAAGTCCCTGACGATGCGCTTAGCCTTGTGCAGGCTCTGCCACAGGCGGGCCAGCACGCGGAAGTTACGCCAGGGGTGCCTGCGGTCCAGACCGCTTACGGGCAGCCCGATGATGGGATAGCCGGCCTGCGGCACCCGTTCCATCTCCATGCGCCCCTCGGCGCCGACGAACTGTATCTTCGCTTCCGGCCAGCGCGCCTTCAAGGCGTTGGCAATGGCGATGGCCGGGAAGATGTGTCCGCCCGTGCCGCCGCCGCTTATGATGATTTTAGGCTCCATTCTTCAAGTTGAAAATTGAAAGTTGAAAATTGAAAGTTGTCACCCGGCAAAGTGCCTTTACACGCATGTAATGCGCTTATGTCACCTGACAAAATGCCTTTACATGCATGTAACGCGCTTATGTCACCCGGCAAAGTGCCTTTACATGTGTGTAATGCGCTTATGTCACCTGACAAAATGCCTTTACACGCGTGTAACGCGCTTATGTCACCCGATAAAGTGTCTTTACAAGGATAGGTCATGTTTCTGAGAGCTTATTAGGTGCGGCATCGAGGCTTTGGATAGTCTCCACGGCCAAGCTGTCGTCGATGTCGGAGTCGATTTGCACGATGTCCTCGTCGTCCTCCTCATCTTCTTCCTCATCTTCGCCGTCCATGCCGGCGCCGAAGCGGCTTACGCTAAGAATGATGCCGATGTAGACGCAGGTGATGACAGTGGAGGTGCCGCCCCGGCTGATGAGGGGCAGGGGCTGCCCCGTAACGGGGAAGATGCCCACCACAATGGCCATGTTGGCCAAGGCCTGCACACCTATCATCAGGCCGCAGCCAAGCACGAGCAGCTTGGGGAAGAGCTTCTCGCATCGTCGGGCGATGATACCCACGCGGATGAGCAGGATGAGATAGAGCAGCAGCACGAGGAAGCCTCCGGCCAGCCCCGTCTCTTCGATGATGATGGCGTAGATGTAGTCGGAGTAGGCTTGCGGCAGGAAATTGGACTGCACGCCCCGGCCGGGGAACTTGCCCAGCCCGCCATCGGCGATGGCCACCTTGGCGTAAGTCTCCTGCCTGTTCTCGTCGGTCACTACGTAAGTGGCGGCATCAACCTTGACCTCCTTGGCCTCGAAGAAACGTTCGATGCGTGCCTTCCACGTCAAGAAGCGGGTATGGAAATGCGTGTCGCTATACGACAACCAAGGCTCTTTCATGCCGAAGAGGACACCTGCAAAGAGGGCGCCTGCAAGCAGCACGACGCCGGCCGTCTTGAGCAGCCTTTGCCAAGAAATCCCGCCGATGCACATTATCAAATAAAGCACAATCGAAAGCAGGAGACCCGTAGAAAAGTTGTCCTTAGCGATGAGCAGGATGACCGGCAAGGTTGCCCACAGTATCCAGCGGAAGGTGCGCGCTTCGCCTAACACCTTCTGCTTGGAGAGAAAGTAAGCCACCAATACGACACTGCTCAGCTTGGCTATCTCCGAAGGCTGGAAGCGCAGACCGATGAGGGGGACGGTTAGCCAGCGGGAGGCGCCGTTCGTGACGTGCCCGGCAACGATGACCCATACGAGCATGAGGAAAGACGCTATCTGAAAGGGCACGGCTATCCCGAAGAACCTGTAAGGGACGTTGCTGACCAGCACGATGCAGGCCAGTCCGAACAAAAGCTTCCCTATATGGGCGATAATTAGTCCGGAGTAATTGTCCGTGTGATAGACCAGGGTGGCCATGCCACTGGCCACTTCCACGATGGAGAACACGCAGAGCAGGGTGAATATCACCCAGATTACCCGGTCGCCCTTGAAGATGCCCGAGAGGAATTTGCTCGACTGGCTCATCGGCTTACAGGTTCAACACGCATTGTTTGAACTGCGTCCCACGGTCCTCGTAGTTTTGGAACAGGTCGAAGCTGGCGCAGCAGGGCGAGAGCAGGACCGTCTCGCCGCGCTTGGCCAAGCGGTAGGCGAGGGCCACGGCCTGGGGCATGGAACGGGCGTCCTCAATGACGGGCACCTTGCCGTCGAAGAAGGCGTGCAACTTGGCGTTATCGACGCCGAGGAAGATGAGGGCGCTCGCCTTGCGACGCACCAAAGACTCGATTTCCGAGTAGTCGTTGCCCTTGTCGGTGCCGCCGAGGATGAGCACCACGCGGGTAAGCATGCTCTCCAGCGCATACCAGCAGGAGTTCACGTTGGTCGCCTTCGAGTCGTTGACATACTCAACGCCCCGGACGCGGGCCACGCGTTCCAGACGGTGCTCCACACCTGCAAAATCGGAGAGGGAGGCGCGGATGCGGGCGTCGTGTATGCCGGCCGCCTTGGCCGCGATGCCGGCCGCTAACGAATTATACAGGTTGTGGGTGCCTGTCAGAGCCAATAAATCCTGATCCATACAAAATACTCCATTTTTAGATTCAATAAACACTTTGCGATTTTCTACATATCCCCTCCTGCCTTCCTTTTTCTCGAGGCCGAAGGGGTATAAAGTCGCCGTCGGATGGCGGCGTGCGATTTCGCGACGGATGATGGGGTCGTCGTCCCAAAAGATAAAGGCGTCCTCCGGCCTTTGGTTCTGGAGGATGCGGAATTTCGCGTCGACGTAGTTCTGCATATTGTTGTCATAGCGGTTTAAGTGGTCGGGGGTGATGTTGAGCAGGACGGCCATGTCGACGCGGAAGTCGTACATGTTGTCCAATTGGAAGCTCGACAGCTCGATGACGTAGCAGGCATGGGGGCTTTCGGCCACCTGCAAAGCCAAGCTGTTGCCCACGTTCCCGGCCAGCCCGGCGTCCATGCCGCCCGCCGTAAGGATATGGTGGGTGAGCAAGGTGGTGGTGGTTTTGCCGTTGGAGCCGGTGATGCCAATCATCTTCGCCTCGGTATAACGGCCGGCAAACTCTATCTCGGAGATGACGTGTATGCCCTTGGCCAGCACCTCGCGCATAACGGGCGTCTCCTTGGCTATGCCCGGACTCTTGATGATTTCGGAGGCTTCCAGCACTTCCCCCATCGTGTGCCCGCCTTCTTCCCAGCGGATGCCGCGGGCGTCCAGCATGTCCTTGTACTGGGGTTTGATGCTGCCGGAATCCGACACCAATACCTCGAAGCCCTGCGCCTTGGCCAGGACAGCGGCGCCCGTACCGCTTTCGCCGGCGCCCAATATGACTATCTTCTTATTCTCGTTCATCGCATTTTAAGCGTTACTATCGTGATTACTGCCAAAATGATACCCACCAACCAGAAGCGCACGACGATTTTGGATTCGGGCACGGGGTTGATAGGCTTCTGCAAGAGGGCGTCTATGCCCGCGTTGCCCGGCTTCTGGAAATGGTGGTGCAGGGGGGTCATCTTGAAGATGCGCCGGCCCTTGCCGTACTTGTGCTTCGTATATTTGAAATAAGCCACCTGCAGGATGACGGAGATGCTCTCCGTCAGGAAGACGCCGCAGAGGATGGGGATGAGCAGCTCCTTGCGGATGATGATGGCGAAGACGGCGATGATGCCGCCCAGCGTCAGGCTGCCCGTGTCGCCCATGAAGACCTGCGCCGGGTAGGCGTTGTACCAAAGGAAGCCCATGGTGGCGCCGAAGAAGGCGGCGGCAAAGACCACCAGCTCCTCCGCCCCGGGGATGAACATGATGTTCAGGAAGGAGGCGAACTCGGCATGGGCCGACATATAAGCCAGTATGCCGAGGGCGATGCCTATGATGGCCGAGCTGCCCGCCGCCAGGCCGTCCAAGCCGTCGGTCAGGTTGGCTCCGTTAGAAACAGCCGCCACGATGAATATCGTAATCAGCACGAAGATGACCCAGGTGGCCTCTTCCTTGTACGGGCCGGCCCATTGGGCCAGCAGGGCGTAATCGAAGTTGTTGTTCTTCACGAAGGGGATGGTCGTCTTGGTCGACTTGGTCTCCTCCGGGTGTATGCGCACCGCCTCCACCGTATGGCTCTCCTTGTTGAGTATCTCCCTGTTCTCGCGGATGACTACATTCGGACTGAAGAAGAGCACCAAGCCGACAATCAGGCCCAAACCCATCTGGCCGATGATTTTGAAACGCCCGTGCAGCCCTTCCTTGTTCTTGAGGAAGACCTTGATGTAGTCGTCGGCAAAGCCTATACCGCCCAGCCAAAGGGTAGTGACGACCATGAGTATGAGGTAAATGTTGTTTAGCTTGGCGCAAAGCAGCGCCGGCACGAGGATGGCAATGATGATGATGATGCCGCCCATGGTCGGCGTGCCTTTCTTTTGCATCTGTCCTTCCAATCCCAAATCGCGTATCGTTTCGCCGATTTGCAGTCGCTGCAGCTTGTCGATGATGCGCCGCCCGATGGCGGTGGAGATGAACAAAGACAAGATCAGCGCCAGTCCCGAACGGAAAGAGACATACTTGAACATTCCGGCGCCCGGAACGCCCAATTCATGCAACCAATTGAATAGATAGTAAAACATCGCTCTTTAGTTTTTTCTGAAAAACATTTGAATATCCTCCTGAATCTTCCGTATCTCCGGATAAGCGTCGAAATACAAATCTTCCGTAAGCAGGCGGCGCAGATCCCGGCCTTTCAAACCGGTTAGTTTTTGAAGCAGCGGCATGGCCAGATGGTCGAAGATATTGTGGCCGCGGAAATAGAGATAAGCGTTTTCGGGCTTCAAGCCCAGGGCAGCGAAACGGCCGGCCAGCGCCTCCCTGTCCACATCCCGGTAATAGCGCCGCAAGCGCCGCAGGCGGGATTCCGCCCTCTTGCCGATGGCATCTGTCAGCTCCTTGATTTCCGGTAAGGGCGTCGGCAGGTTCAGGTAAGGGCGGAAGGCTTCCTGAATGAAATACCCGTCGTCGCGCAGTTCCGACACGAGGTGGTACAGGAACAGCTCGTACAAGGTCCGCGAATAGCGCTCCAGAAAGGCGCCGAAGGGGAAGCGTTGCGCGGGCAAGTCCAACTTGCGGAGTACCCCCTCCAGGTTACGCGGGATGCAATAATGGTTCTCCCATGAATAGGTATAGGTTTGGAACACGCCGTGGGCGGCGTCTATATCCGCTTCTTCCGAGAGATAGCGGTAGTCGCTGTCTATGCAGACGAAAAATTCCCGCGAAAGGCAACCGAGTTTGAGGTAACGCAGGCAGGCCGTGCAGCCGGTGGCGGAGTAGCCCTCGGGGGTGCGGGAGTAAAAGACATAATCGAACTTCACCTGCGGCAGGTAATGGCGGAACAGTTTCGCCCAGAACACCATGTCGGCGTCCGACTCGAGGTGGACGGCCGCCGCACAGCGCTTCATGCGCGCCCTGTTCTTGAAATACAGGGCCTGCTGCCGGTAAAATTGGTCTATGTCGTGCTTCCTTAGCATGGTTCCTTTTGCATCAAATCGTCGGTAAAAGTCAGCCGGTCGCCCCAGCCCTCGCCGAAGATGGAGGGGGAATGGGTGGCCAGTATAATTTGGGTGTTCGGGTCTAAGCGCCGCACGACGTCGATGAGCTGCTGTTGCCAGCCCACATGCAGGGAAATCTCCGGCTCGTCCATCAGCACGATGTACGACTGCTCCTCCATCAGGAAGATGGTGAAGAGCAGGAGCAGCAACTGCTTCTCGCCCGAAGAGAGGCGGCTGATGGGAATCATCTGGTCGCCGTTGCGAAACTCGAGGCTGTTGTCCGCCTTGTTGATTTCCACGGTCTTTCCCGTTTCCGCAAAGAGGAGATTGATTTGCTCGAAGAGCTGGGCGATGCGCCGGTTGATTTGCTCGGCCTGCTCCGGGTAGTTGGTCGCCTTCAGGCGGTA
Source organism: Tannerella sp. (assembly GCA_031262895.1). Taxonomy (GTDB): domain Bacteria; phylum Bacteroidota; class Bacteroidia; order Bacteroidales; family Tannerellaceae; genus JAISGW01. The sequence continues at coordinate 11,551 of JAISGW010000068.1, forward strand.
GGTAGAGAAGGATTTCCGCTCGCTCCCTACCATATATAAGACCTCTTGCAAATCCTTGTCAAGGGGTGTCTCATTGGACTTGATGGAACGCTTGTCACGCAGGGGCACGTCGAAGGTGGCCATATACACGTGCGGCAGGTTGGGGCCACCCTTGACGTCGGCAGCCTCCGAACTGATTTGGCTGCCGTCGGAAAGGCCCAGCGTGATTTCCACGCCCAAGCCTTTCAGGTAGCTGTGCCGATGCGAGAGCAAGGCATCTACGCAGCGCAGGATGGTGCTCTTGCCGCTGCCGTTGATGCCGACCAGGATATTCACGTCGTCGTGCAAGTTCCAGTCGAGCGTATAGCGGTGGAAGAGTCCCCGCATCTCTATGCGGCTGATGCTTTTCATCGGGCGCCTCCTTCTTCCTGCTCGCCGAAGATTTTCCGCAGCAGCTCACGGTCGTCGAAATGATGCTTGACGCCCTCCACTTCCTGGTAATCCTCATGCCCCTTGCCGGCCACCAGGATGACGTCGCCCTTTTGAGCGAGGGTGCAGGCCGTGCGTATGGCCTGCTCGCGGTCGGTGATACGCAGGCAATGCCGCCGCTCCTCCTCGGAAAGGCCGGCGAACATGTCGGCGATGATGTCGTCGGGCTTCTCGAAGCGGGGGTTGTCGGAGGTGAGGATGAGCTGCCCGCTGCGTAGGGCCGCTTCCCGGGCCATCAACGGGCGTTTGCCCTTGTCGCGGTTGCCGCCGGCGCCCACCACGGTGATGACGCGCCCGCCACGTCCGGAGAGCAGTTCGCCGATGCTGTCGAGCACATTGACCAGCGCGTCGGGCGTGTGGGCATAGTCAACGATGGCCGTGTAGCCGAGGGGCGAATGAATGGCTTCGAAACGGCCGGCCACCGGATGCAGGTCGCTGAGCACGACGAGCACCTCCTGCGGGTCCTGCCCCAAGGCAGTGGCCGCTCCGTAAACGGCCAGCAGGTTGTAAGCGTTGAAGCGGCCGACGAAATGTACGGTCACCTCGCGGCGGTCTACCTCCAGCAGGGTGCCGTCGAGATGCGACTCAAGAATTTTGCCTTTGAAGTCAGCCATCGTCCGCAGGGAGTAAGTCAGCTTCCTGGCAGAGGTATTTTGAAGCATCACGAGGCCGTTCTTGTCGTCGGCATTGGTCAAGGCGAAGGCCTTGGCCGGCAGGTCGTCGAAGAATTTCTTTTTGGCGCGCAGGTAGTTCTCCACGGTCTTATGATAATCCAGATGGTCGCGCGTGAGGTTGGTAAAGATGCCGCCGTCGAAGTCCAGGCCGCTGATGCGGCGCTGGTCTATGGCGTGCGAACTGGCCTCCATGAAGGCATAGTCGCAACCGGTCGCTACCATCTCAGCCAGCAGGGCGTGCAGCTCCAAGGGGTCCGGCGTTGTATGGGTGGCAGCTACCGGACGCCCGTCGACGTAATTGCAGACGGTCGACATCAGGCCGACCTTATGCCCCAGCCGGCGGAACAGGTTGTACAGCAGGGTGGCGATAGTCGTCTTCCCGTTCGTCCCCGTGACACCCACCAAGGTCAGCTTCTCCGAGGGATAACCGTACCAGGCCGAAGCTAAGCGACCCAAAGCCTCTGCCGAGTCGGGCACGAGTACGAAGGGGACTGCCCCCTCCAAACCGGCCGGCACTTCCTCGCAGACAACCGCCGCGGCGCCCTTCTCTATGGCGCCGGCAATGAAGGTATGCCCGTCGACGGCCGTCCCGCGGACAGCCACGAACAGCGAACCTTTTCCGACTTTGCGCGAGTCGGCCTGGATGTCCCGTATCTCCGGATTCCCTTCCGGCGCCTTTCGCACATCCACCTTCCCTATCAAATCCTTTAGTTGCATATCAGATATTCATTCTTAATTTTTCATTCTTAATTCTCATCGGAGTGTCAAGCGCACCGTTTGCCCTTTGACGAAACGGCTGCCCGGCGGTGCCGACTGTGCCGTCACCCGTCCCTGGCCGTCCAAAGAGACTCGCAAGCCCGCGCTCTCCAACAAATAAACGGCGTCTTTGGCGCCCATGCCCAGCACGCGCGGCACTAATCCGGCGTGCAGGTTGATGTCACTGAGGCCAACCTCGCCGTCCACGGGCGCAGCCAAAGCCCAGGGCGAATGCAGCCCCTTGTCGGCCACCGGAACGTCGAGGGCGTCGAGCACCTCCGACAAAGCTTCCGCATTCCCCGCCTTGGGCGAGGGCAGCGTCACGGCCAGCGAATCCACCGGCATCTTGTCGACGGCGATGCGCCAGCGTTGGGCATAAATGCCTTCGGCGATTTCCTTGACCACGCTGCCCGACATGCTGCCGCCCGAAGGATAGCCGCGCTTCGGTTGGCGGATGACGGCAATGCAGGAATACTCCGGCTTGTCGGCCGGGAAATAACCGGCGAAGGAAACGTAATGACCGTTCCCCTGAAAATGCCCGCCGTGGGCGATTTGCGCCGTGCCGGTCTTGCCGGCTATCTGCACGAAATGTGAATAGGCCGGCTTACCCGTCCCGTATTTCACGACATTCTCCAGAATGCCCTGTATGGTGTGCAAGGTCTTCGCCGAGCAGATGGAACTCCTGACGACTTCCGGCCCGAAAGACTCGACCTCTTTCCCGTCTTTCAGGATGTCGGTCACGAAGTAGGGCCGCATCATCTTCCCGCCGTTGGCGATGGCATTGTAAAAGGCCAGCATGTAGATAGGGGGAATCTGTGTCTCGTAGCCGAAGGCCATCCAGGCCAAAGCGGCCGGATACCAGGTCTTGTTCTTCTTGCGGTCGTCGGGGCGGCGCACCACGGCCCGCGCCGCGCCGGGGATGTCAATATGCAAGTCTTCGCCGAAGCCGAGCTTGTAAAGGCCGTCCACGTATTTCTCCGGGTCGTTGGCAAAACCTTTGAGAATGGTCTTCGCCACGCCGATGTTCGAGGAAACCTCCATCGCCCTTTCCACGGTAATCATGCCAAAGCCGCCAGCCTTGTAGTCGGTCACCACGGCGCCTCCGTAGGGGAAGCGGCCGTTGCCCGTATTCACCCAGTCCTCGGGGGTGCAAACGCCGTCTTCAAGCGCCACCATGATAGAGGCTGTTTTGAAGGTGGAGCCGGGTTCCATCAGGTCGGCCACGGCGTGGTTGACGGCCTCCCCGTAGCCGCCGGAAGCGTTCCTTTGCATGTTCGTGATGGCCTTCACCTGCCCCGTCTTCACGTCCATCAGGACGACGGAGCCGGAGGCGGCCTCCGTGCGGTTCAATTCGTCAAGCAGTGCCTTTTCGACCAAGTCCTGCAAGTCCACGTTGATGGTAGTACGTATGTCGTAGCCGTTCTTGGCGGGGATAATGGGGCGGTCGCGCCAGGCGCCCGCGATGCGGCGGGTCTCCTTCAAGCCCGGCTCGCCGCGCAGAAGGCTGTCGTATTCCAGCTCCAAGCCGTATTGCCCGCGGGTGCGCCCCGAAGAGTCGAGGGATGCGTACACATTGCCTATCGTGCGGGAGGCCAAGGTGCCGAAAGGTTTCTGCCTTTCCACGAAGGCCTCCGAGAAGAAGCCGCTCTTGCCGCGCCCCAGCCGGATGAAGGGGAACTGGGAAATCTCGCGCAGGTCGGCATAAGAGACGCGCTGCTCGCAAAGGGCGTAACGTCCAGCCTTGCGGCGGGCGGCCGCCTTCAAGCCGGCTTCCACCTCACTCTGGGGGCGGTTGAACTTGCGCGCAAGATAATAGGAGAGCGAATCCACGCCGTTACGCCGCGCATTGGCCCGGGCCGTAGAATCGGGACGTTGGCCTTTTTTGACGGCCGACGCCTGCCAGAAGGCCGTAGAGTCTATCCTCCGGAAATCCATGTAAATGCGATACAAGGGGAAACTGGTCGCCATCAGGCGGTCGTCGTCGGCAAGGATGTTCCCGCGCGTCGGGTCTATGTTGCGGTTGGGGATGCGCTCCACCTCCTTCTTGCCGATGTCCTGCCATTCCTTCTGCTGCACGAAAGAGATGACGAGGATTTTAAAGACGATGACGAGGGCAAAGCCTACCAGCAGCAAGGCGATAAAGCCGTAGCGGGTGATGACTCCCCGCCCCTGCTCTGCCGGCTGTTGCCCTGCCGTCTTGTTCTTTTCCTCTTCTTCTGCCATGCTTTTCCCTATAAAGAAACCCTTACTTGTTCAATACATAAGGAGGTGTAGCAGGAGCCTGCAAGTCGGAACCCTGCTTTTGCAGCAAGCCCTCGATTTGCGAAAGGCGACTGTAACGGGCCAGGTCGTTGGAAAGGGTCATGGCCTCCAGGCGGGTATCCTGCAGCTCCTTTTCCATGCGGTCGATTTGCCGCATTTTCAGGAGACAGGAATAACGGTTGCCGATGAAAAGGAGCATCAGCAAAGCCACCAGCAAAATCATCCGGGTATGCTTGACGATAAAATCTTCCTTCAATATCCCGCCTCCAAGGATATAACCAAAGGAAAAACGCCTTTCTACTTTCCTCTTTTTTGTCATTTTAGATATATAATAAACACACAGTAAACACGCTTCCTTACACCCGTTCCGCCATGCGCAATTTGGCGCTGCGCGAACGGGGATTCCTTTCCATTTCTTCCGTTGACGGGCGGATGACCCGGTTGTTCACGAGGCGAAAGGGAACCTGTTTGTTTCCGTAAAAATCCTGTTCCGTTTTCCCCTCAAAATTGCCGTCGCGGAGGAAGTTTTTCACCAAGCGGTCTTCCAAAGAATGATAGGTGATGACCACTAAGCGGCCGCCCGGTTTTAAGACTTCCGTCGTCTGGCTGAGCAGGGCACGCAGGGCGCCCATTTCGTCGTTCACTTCAATGCGTAAGGCCTGAAACACCTGCGCCATGAATTTGTTCTCCTTTTCACGGCCGATAAAGGGAGCTAAAAGCGCCGATAAATCCGAACTGGTCGAAACCGGTTTTGCCTGCCGCGCCTGCACCAGCGCATGGGCCAAGACGCGCGACTGCTTCAATTCGCCGTACAGGTAAAACACCTTAGCCAAGGCTTCCTCGGAATAATTGTTGATAATATCGGCTGCCGTACGCGGGCTGCGGGTATTCATCCGCATGTCCAATTTCCCGTCGAAACGGAAGGAAAAACCGCGTTCCTTATCATCGAAATGGTGAGAAGAAACGCCCAAATCAGCCAGCAAACCGTCCACTTTTCCCAGCACTTTATACAGGTGCATAAAGTTGCGCAGATAGCGGAAATTGGCGCGCACAAAAACGAAACGGGAATCCTCCGGACAATTGGCCTCGGCATCGGCGTCCTGGTCGAAACCGTAAAGCCGTCCCTGCCCGCCTAAACGGCGGAGTATTTCGCGGGAATGCCCGCCGCCGCCGTAAGTAACGTCTACATAAATGCCTTCTGGCCGCAGGGACAAACCATCCACGCTCTCGTTCAACAATACCGGAATATGGTAAGCCTCTTTCGAATTTCCCATTTTATTGTTCTTTGTGCTCTTTGTTTCCGTTTGGACTGTAAAATTAGATATTTCACCATAAACGAATTGCAAATTTCCTGTAAAAAAGGAGAGAAAAGTTTTCAACACAATGAAGGCGCAAGCTTGCGCCTGCGCCCCCATTACTCATTGTTCACTGCTTATTTCTCTTCCTATTTTGCCGTCGCACAAACGCGGAAACCGACACGACCGTCAGAGTCTGTTCCCGGAAGCCCCCAATCACGCTGCGCTGCACTTGCATAATTAATTGTAGTATGAAAAAAGGCGCCACGTATCATGTATACAGGATAACCGTAGGTTATCGGATCCGCTCCTGTCGGGTCAATTGGCGTGGGGAAAGGATACGTCGGTGTTTGCAAATCCCTACACCATTCTCCAACATTGCCGCACATGTCCTCAATATTCCAAGGATTTTTTCCCTTGGATGCTGTACCCACTTTATGCGAATGTCCTCCACTATTTGTTGCTATCCATCCGAAACCGTCATCCCAAGTGTCACTCATACCATTATACTTATAGGTGGTACCGCATTGGGCTGCATTTTGCCATTGGGCTTCGGTAGGCAACTTAAAGGTGTAAGCCGGATTCTTACTGCTCAACCAATCGCAATAGGCTACCGCGCCATACCAAGTCATCCATATAGCAGGATAATCATCGTAACCCACCATCGGTTGCCATTGTTTGCTTGTATATGTCATCCCACCTATAATAGCAGTAGTAGCTAAACCATGCTCATTCATCCAAATCGAATCGTTCGGCAGTTTGCCGGAAGCACCCACACCCACATCATTGAGGAAGGTTGCGAACTGGGCATTGGTCACTTCCGTCGTACCCATATAATAGGGCTGCGTCAAGGTGATTTCCGTGCCGGTTCCGGCTTTGGTAGGTTCGCCCGACCAGAACTTCCCCTTGGGGATATAGGCCATTTGGAAGCTGAAGGCGCCTCCCTTGACAGGCACCGTGACGCGGCTGAGCGTACCGGCCGCTATGCCCTGCGTGACGGTGAAGACGCGCTTGGCGGTGGCGGCGTAAAGGGTGATGCTGCCCGTGCGTTGAGTGCCGCTCTCGTTGCGGCGGACGGAGTAGACGAGGCTGTCGCCCTCATAACCCATGCTGCTTTCCAGCGTCAGCCAGCCCGCGCCCGAGGTCACCTCGGCCGTCCAGGTCTGCTGGTTCGTGTGCACGGCCCCCGCCGCTATCTGAAGATGCTCCTCACCCGTAAGCAGGGTGTCCGCACGTTCCATCCCCTGGGCTTCCAGGACGAGCGTCGGAGGCGTCGGTATCAATTGCGTGCTGTCGTAATCGTCTATGCTGCCCACGCCGAATTCTATGCGGGGGAAAGCCTTGCCGTCGAAGTCAAAGGTGAACTGGTAGCGCTTGCCCATCTGGAAGGCGAAGGAATTCAGATTAGCAATGCCGGAGAAGTTGGGCTTCCCCTGGTAATTGCTGCCGCTATAAAGGCCGGGGAAGCGATAATAGACGCGGGTGCCGGGAGAGGCGACAACCTGCAGGGTCGTCGCTGCCCTGTACGTTATCAAAATACCCGGCTCCGTAGGCTCCGCCTCGCCCTTCTTCAGGATGTGGTTGTCCGTAAAGCCGATGTTGAAGCCCTGCGGCAGCACCGGCATCTGTTCCGTCGGGGCAGTCAGGCTGATATAAGAAGAATTTGGCCCACGCGGCGGCAGGCTGATGGAATAGGAGCCGTCGCCTTGCAGCGGGATGCCCGCCGTGTAATCCACCAAGCTGCTCTGGCCCGTCCAGTAAATATTGTCCTTCGTGAAATCCTGCGAGAGGTCCAGGCGGCCGTGCGTGTTCAGGTTGATGAGCTGCACCTTCTCTATGGTCACGTCCAAATCCTTGGTCATGTTACGGGCCGCAAAGGTGGCCATCGAAAGGGCGTGGCGGAAGTCTAAGCGCACCGTGTCGCCCTTGGCCAAGGCCTGTTTCTTCACCGCGATGAGAAAATCTTCCGGCAGCTTCGCACCGCTCGGTTTCGAGCCGGTAATCGTGGGACCCGGTTCGTTAGGAACTAAGTAGTCGATGTAGGCGTTGTCACGCGGCGCAGGGGCATTCATCTGCGAAAAGAAGCCGTTCACGTTCACCGAAGCCGCCGGCGAGTAGGCGTAGAAGCTGACCGCATCGTTCCTGGCCGGCCAGTACACAGAGGGGGAATAACCCCAATGACCGAGGCTGTCCCTGCGCAGCACGTTGATGCGCTCGAAGAAGTTGAAGCCCGTCTCACTCTTCAGGGTCTGCTGACCCGGCAGGCTCGACTGCGGCAGGTTGGCCGAGACTTTGAAGTTCGTGATGTTGTTGCCGTCTATCACCGGCGCCTTCGTCGACGCGACGGCCCCCGAGTTGAAGTCTATCGGCTTGCTGCCGGCCTGCAGGGGCGGGTCAACGATGGGCTTGTCCTTGTCGGTACCCGTATCATCCGAACAGGAGGCCAAAGCCAGCGTCACCGCCATGCAGGCGGCGGCAAGATAATCAAGGCGGGTAGTACGGCCTCTGCGGGCCAATGTTTTGAAGCGTTTAAATCTTGTATTCATATACGTATAATTACGTGAATCGGCTGCAAAACTATGGCCCAGTCCGCTAAGACAGGTGACAAATCGTACAAATTCGCACGGTAAATCGTACGAATTTAGGGATTAGACTTTGAGACCATGAGACTTTAAGACCTTGAGACCACAAGACTTCACTCTAATAATTGATAATTTATAATTGATAATTAATAATTGAATTTTTGCTATCTTTGGGGCAAGAAAAGTACCTGAATGACACCCCCTCTTCAAAAAGTATCGGACAAGACCTGCCAAATGGGAAGAATTGCCAATGACAAAATGGCAAAACCCTGGCTTACAAGCGGAAAAAAACAACGTCTTGCGACGATGGGCTCGCGAGAACAATTTGTCAAGACGTTAAGTTTTCGCCGCAAAACGTTGATTTCTTTCCGCAAGACGTTACATTGTTTTTGTGCGTTCGTGAGTCCTTCTTCCGTTGCCTGAAGGCAACCTATATGGATGGGGCTAAAGCCCCAAATCCTCATTCCGGCTTCCTATCACGTTCGCTGAAAGCGAACGGCAATGAAGTGTGACTAAGGACAGCCTTCAACCTAAAAGACAATATGAGTCACCCCTTGATTGCCGTTCGCTTTCAGCGAACGGGCAAAAGGCAAAACCATTTTTCGGGGCTTTAGCCCCCTTGCCGGCTTGTAAAAACGCACCGCTTGGCACCGCTATTCCCCCTCTCCTTGGGAGAGGGGGTGAGGTAAAAAGGAAGCCCCCTTCCCTTTGGAGGGGAAAGAGGCTTTCAAAAAGGCACAACTAAGAACAATGTAAAGCAAATTATTCCGGTACGATGCAGACTCGAAAACCGGCAAAACTGCTCCAGGTAGATGGATCGACGTGGTTGCGAAAGGCTGCCATGAGACATCCAGAACTGGGAAGGTTGTCCCAATATCCTCCGCGAATGACGCGTTCAGAACCGGAAGTAGCGCCAATCGGGTCATTCGTAGCAGTAGTATTTAAGCTACCGTACCAGTCAGAACACCACTCCCATACGTTTCCCGACATATCATACAACCCCCAGCCGCTGGAAGTAGCCGTCCCCACTTCGTGAGTATGTCCACCCGAATTATTCCTTATCCAACCGTATTTGTCGTTCCATGACGCGCCCCAAGGATATACAGAGCCTTCTCCTGAAGCTGCCGTGCCCGCTCTGTTGGCGCATTCCCATTGACTCTCGGTGGGTATGCTTACTTTATAGCCTGATATCTTCTTGCCCAATTTTATCGTTAGCCAAGCTGCATAGGCATTGGCGCCATTCCAACTAACGTAGATAATCGGGAAAAGGTCATAGCCGTTGACCGGTGTCCATCGGCCGTCACTATAAGTAAGACCCCAATTGTTACTGCCCGCACTGGCTCTCACTATCTGGACTCCTTCGTACAGACCGTTGGATCCGACGCCCTTATCATTGAGGAATGCCGCGAATTGTGCATTGGTCACTTGGTAAGGAGACAGGTAATAATTTTTTGTGAGCGTCACTTTGTGCATTGGGTTATCGCCTTGTGACCCATTGCCCATGGTAAAAGTTTGTTTGGGAATGAAGTTGACCGTGAAACGGTCTTTCTGATTGCTGCTGCCAGGTACGAGAATGTAATTCAAGTCAAGCGGGGTACCAGCCGGCGTGCCGTCAGGCAAAAATAAAACCTTCGCCTCTTTGTCTCTGACACAGCGGGCACGATATTGTGTCTTTACAGCCTTTCCACCTCCAAGGGCACTGCCATCACTAAAGCTAACATCTAATGTGCCAGTTCCGTTAACAGATGCACAATCGGTAGAAGCGCTCCAATAACCGGAATTGATATTAAAACCATACTTGTCTGAAACAGGATTATTTGAAACGGCAGAATAAATGGCTTTCAACTCCACGTATGTCGGCAAACGCCAAGGAGTAGTCGGGTCATCCGAAGGAATAGCTGCACAACTATTGGCTACGGGATTTGGATTTTGTGAAGCTGCCACATAATTTACAGCATTTCCCATTTTGTCATAACCAATATGAGCACCAAATGGAGGTTCTGAGTTCTCGCATATATTCCCCAGAGTGTTTGTATAAATAAACCAATTATACCCTGCAGGCTGGTCACTGTTCTGTATCCAGAGGTCAATGCCGGGCAAACTGAAACTGTTGGCCGGTGCCACTTTCTGCGTGATCGTCAAAACCCTCTTAGCCGTGTCGGCGTAAAGGGTTATGGTACCTGTACGCTCTAAGTTCGTAGTATTCTTGCGGGCAGAGAAACGAAGGGTCTCCCCGTCATAACCCATGGGACTGTCTACTGTCAGCCAGCCCTTGCCGGAAGTGACTTCTGCAGTCCAAGTTTGTTGGTTTGTATGAATTACTCCAGCAGTTAACTGAAGTTGTTCGTCATCAGGGATAAGCATGGTAGTCCGTTCTATACCCTCGTAAAGCAATTGCAAGGCGGGGGGCGTCGGGACTATCTGCGTGCTGTCGTAATCGTCTATGCTGCCCACGCTGAACTCTATCCGCGGATATGAGGCGCCGTCAAAGTCGAAAGTAAACTGGTAACGCTTCCCCATCTGGAAGGCGAAGGAATTCAGGTTCCCCACACCGGAGAAGTCCGGCTTCCCCTGGTAATTGTTCCCCTGGTAAAGTGCAGGGAATGGGTAGTAGGCCCGGGTGCCGGGAGAGGCCACAATCTGCAAGGTCGTAGAAGCCCTATACGTCACCAAGATGCCCGGGGACGTAGGCTCCGCCTCACCTTTCTTCAGGATATGCCGGCTCGTTGAACCCACATAAAAGCCTTGGGGCAGCACCGGCATCTGCTCCGTTGGGGCAGTCAGGCTGATATAGGAGGAGTTCGGCCCTTTCGGAGGGAGGCTTATCGCATAGCTGCCGTCACTCTGCAGCGGGATACCCGCCGTATAGTCGGCCGTGCTGCTCTGATCCACCCAGTAGATGTCGTCCTTGGAGAAGTCCTGCGCGAGGTCCAGCTTTCCGTGCGTGTCCAAGTTGATGAGCTGCACCTTCTCTATGGTCACGTTCAGGTCCTTCGTCGTGTTCCGCGCCGCAAAGGTCGCCATCGAAAGGGCATGGCGAAAGTCAAGCCGCACGGTGTCGCCCTTGGCCAAGGCCTGCTTCTTCACCGCTATCAGGAAGTCCTCCGGCAGCTTCGCACCGCTCGGCTTAGAGCCGGTAATCGTGGGGCCGGGTTCGTTCGGGACTAAGTAGTCAACCAAGGCATTGTCACGCGGTGAAACCCCGTCGTTCATCTGCGAGGAGAAACCGTTCACATTGACCGAGGCCGCCGGCGAGTAGGCATAGAAGCTCACCGCGTCGTCCTTGGCCGGCCAGTACAAAGAGGGC